>JAEHDA010000316.1 GCA_016880655.1 Rhodocyclaceae bacterium | reverse complement strand
GAGACCCAGATCACCACCGAGAAGAAGCCGGCCGAGAAGGCGCCCGAGAAGAAGTAATTGTCTTCGGCTCTCAAACTGGTCGTCGGCCTCGGCAACCCCGGGGCCGAATACGCTGAAACCCGGCACAACGCCGGGTTTTGGTTTTGTGAGCGCCTTGCCGACGACATCAAGACCTCGTTCGGCAAGGAGTCGCGCTATCACGGCTGGGTGGCCAATGCGCGCGATGCCGGTATCTGGCTGCTGATGCCGGCGACGTTCATGAACGATTCGGGCCGTGCCGTGCAGGCGCTGGCGCACTTCTATCGCATCGAGCCGTCCGAGATACTGGTGGTGCACGACGAACTCGACCTGCCGCCCGGACGCGCACAACTCCGCTTCGGTGGCGGGCTCGGTGGCCATAACGGCCTGAAGAGCCTGACGGCGCATCTGGGTACTCAGGACTACTGGCGGCTGCGCGTCGGCATCGGCCATCCTGGCGATCGCAACGAGGTCGTGAGTTACGTACTCAAGCCGCCGCGCAAGGAAGAGCGCGAGGAAATCGACGCCACCATCGATCGTGCGCTGCTGGCCTGGCCGCAACTGGCGAAGGCGGATTTCAACGCCGCGATGCAGAAGATCAACGCCAAATCGGCGGCACCGAAGAAGGAAGAACCATGAGTTTGAAATGCGGCATCGTCGGCCTGCCCAACGTCGGCAAGTCCACCCTGTTCAACGCCCTGACCAAGTCGGGCATTGCGGCGGAAAACTATCCCTTCTGCACCATCGAGCCGAACGTCGGCATCGTCGAGGTGCCGGACCCGCGCCTGGAGGCGCTGGCGGAGATCGTCAAGCCGCAGCGCATGCAGCACGCCATCGTCGAGTTCGTCGACATCGCCGGCCTGGTGGCGGGCGCCTCGAAGGGCGAGGGCCTGGGCAACCAGTTCCTGGCCAACATCCGCGAGACCGACGCCATCGTTCATGTGGTGCGCTGCTTTGCCGACGACAACGTGGTGCATGTGGCCGGCAAGGTCGACCCGCTTTCCGACATCGAAGTCATCGACACCGAACTGGCGCTGGCGGACCTGGCGTCGGTCGAGAAGGCGCTGGTGCGCTATACCAAGCAGGCCAAGTCCGGCGGCGACAAGGAAGCGAAGCTGCTGGTCGACGTGCTGGAGAAGTGCCGGGTGCAACTCGACCAGGCCAAGCCGGTGCGCGCGCTCGACCTCTCGAAGGAGGAGTGGGCCAACCTGCGTCCGTTCTTCCTGCTGACCGCCAAGCCGGTGCTCTATGTCGCGAACGTCAAGGAAACCGGCTTCGAGAACAATCCACACCTCGATGCCGTGCGCGCGCATGCCGCGACCGAGGGCGCCGAAGTGGTCGCGCTGTGCGCGGCCATCGAGGCGGAGATCGCCGATCTCGCCGACGACGAGAAGCAGATGTTCCTGGCCGACATGGGCCTCGAAGAACCGGGCCTGAATCGCCTGATCCGCACCGCCTACCATCTGCTCGGCCTGCAGACCTACTTCACGGCGGGCGTCAAGGAAGTGCGCGCCTGGACCATCCACCAGGGCGACACCGCGCCGCAGGCCGCGGGCGTGATCCACACCGATTTCGAGCGCGGCTTCATCCGCGCCCAGACCATTGCCTTTGACGACTTCATCGCCTGCAAGGGCGAAGCAGGCGCCAAGGAAGCCGGCAAGATGCGCGCGGAAGGCAAGGAGTATGTCGTCAAGGACGGCGACGTGTTGAACTTCCTGTTCAACGTTTGACCAGAAAGTCAGCCGTGGCGGCACGCCGCGTCGGGCCGGCTGCGCCCGTATCTTCCGGTTCGACCAATCGATAACGGAAACAGAAGCCGAATACTTTAGCTAAATTGATTGAAAAAGATCCTCCAGCCGCTTGAAATTTCTGGCGTTTAGTCGGAGGATTGCGGCTGATGCGCCCGCGCGCTCATGTCGCGGGCATGCCGAAGGCCAAGGGACGGGGCTGCGCCAACTCGATGGACGCGATAGGGTTCGATTCACTCACCAGTTTTCTCGACCGCCGCGGTTGTTTGCGTGCAACCGTTCGTCTCGTCGAAACATGTCGGCGCGACCGCCGGCCCTTGTCGGTGATCTGGCTCGACCTGGACCGCTTCAAGCAGGTCAATGAATCCTTCGGCCACCTCGGCGGCGACGCCGTCATCGCCAAGATCGCCGCGCGGCTCAACATCACTTTGTCCGGCCGTGCCGAAGTCTCGCGCATGGGCGGCGACGAATTCGTCTTCCTGATCCCCGGCTGCGACCGCAAGCAGGCGGAGGAGATCGCGGCCGAACTGCTGCGCGCGGTGGCCGAGCCGATCGAGATTGGCAGCATCCGCATCCATCCCTCGGGCAGCATCGGCATTGCCGTGCTGGACGAGCACGAGGACCCGCTCACGTTCATCGAGCGCGCCGATCGCGCCATGGTCGAGGCCAAGCGCCTGGGCGGCGGTCGCCATGTCGTTTCCGGCGACGAGCAGGTGCCCGGACGGGTCGGTGTGCTGCTGGCGCGCGAGGAGCTGGCCATCGAGAGCCAGATCCACGCTGCGCTGGAGACCGGCGGACTGACCCTGCATTACCAGCCGATCATCCGGCTCGACGGCACCATCGAGGCCGCCGAGGCGCTGATGCGATGCCACATCGACGGCGAGTCGCTGCCGCCGGCCAAGATCATCCCCGTCGCCGAAAAGACCGGCCTGATCGTGCGACTCGGCGAATGGAGCATGCTCAATGCCGCCCAGCATGCGCGCCGCCTGCGCGATGCGGGCATGCCGACCAAGCTGGCGGTGAATGTTTCGCGCGCGCAGCTCACCGCGCCGCGCTTCGTCGAGGCGCTCTATGCGGCGATCTACTATGCCGACGTGGCGGCCGAGCTGCTCGAGTTGGAGCTGACCGAATCGCTGTTCATGGATATTTCCGATGTCGTGCAATCGAACCTGCTCGCCGCGCGCAAGGCCGGCGTGTCGCTGGCGATCGACGATTTCGGCACCGGCTATTCCTGCCTCGCCAACCTGAAGGACATTCCGGCTACCAAGCTCAAGCTCGACCGCGCCTTCGTGCGCGTGCTGCCCGAGGACCGGCGGTCGCTGGCGGTGGTGCGGGCGATGACCCAACTGGGCCGCGAACTGGGCATGACCATCGTTGCCGAGGGCGTGGAAACCCGCGAGCAGCACGATGTGCTGGCCGACGTCGGCGTCGATGCGGTGCAGGGCTTCCTTCATGCGCGGCCGATGGAGGCCGAGTCGCTGGTCGGCTGGCTGCGGGAACGACCATGACCGAACCGTGCGCCAAGGGCAGCGCCACGACGCCTTCGATGGAGCAAGCGCTCGAGTTGTCGCTGCGCGACATAGGCATTCCGCCGCGCCCCCTTATCCTCGAACAGATCTCCGAGGAAATGCGCCGGGCGGAGCCGGATTTCCGGCGCATGACGAACATTGTCAGCGCCGACGTCGCGCTGGCGGCGGGCCTGCTGCGGACGGCCAACTCGCCCTATTTCGGCTTCGAGTCCCGCGCCAAGACGGTGATGCAGGCGCTGCTGATGCTCGGCCTGGAAGCGTCCAGCCGGGCCATCGCCGGACTGGTGTTGCGCCGCATCTTCCCGCCGCTGCCCGCGATCGAGCGCTTCTGGGATGGTTCGGCGCGCGTTGCGCGAACGGCGGGCTGGCTGGTGCGCAAGCTCGGCGTGCGCGACAACGTCCGTGCCGACGATGCCTACACCTACGGCTTGTTCCGCGATTGCGGCATCCCGATCCTGATGAAGAAATTTCCCGGCTACGTGGACGTGCTCAAGGCTGCCAACACCGAGCCCGAGAGGTCATTCACGGCGATCGAGCAGACCCGCTGCCCGACCAACCACGCGCTGGTCGGCAGCCTGATGGCCCACAGCTGGTTGCTGCCCGACGAGCTCAGCGACGCCATCCGCCATCACCACGATGCCGTCACCCTGGCTTCGATGCCGCAGGGCATCGCAACCGCCAGCGCGCGCATGGTCGCACTTGCCCAGCTGGCAGAACACCTGGTGCAGCGGGCGACCGGCATGAGCATGACCCGCGAGTGGGGCAAGCTGGACGGCGTCTGCCAGACGATCCTGGCCATCGACGGTACGGTCGTCGAGTCCCTGGCTGCGGAGGCGCCCGCGGTCGTCGCAGACATCCTCGGCTAACCGGCCGGCACTCGGAGTCCGGAATGGGACGGGTCGCCATCGCGTTCGCCGTCGCCGCCTTCGCCTTTCCGCTGTTCATCCTGCTCTCAGGTACGCCGGATGCCTGGGGCGGCGCATTGCGCGTCGGCGCGATCACCGTCACGGGCGTCCTCGGCATGGGCGTTCCTGCGTTCCTGTTCTTCCGTTGCCGCCACTGGTGGGAACTGTGGAAGTTCATCGTCGGCGGTGCGCTCGGCGGTCTGCTGTGTGCGATCTTCTTCATGAAGACCGATGCGCCGAACTTCTGGTTCTTCGCTATCCTGTTCGCGGCCGGCGGTACGTTCCACGCGGTATTGTTCTGGTTGATCGCCGTACGGCGCAATTTGCAACTCACTACACCGAACCAGTATTGCCTGCCCGGCGGCGTGATCTACATGACAGCGAGGCGAACGCTGGCCAGGCTTCGACCCACGGACAAGGATGCATGATGACGGAAAAGGCCTTCCAGGACTATTACCCGGAGAACCTCGCCCATTGTTACGGCTGCGGCCGCATGAACGAACTCGGCCACCGGATCAAGACCTACTGGGACGGCGACGAGACAGTGACACGCTATACGCCAGAGCCCTTCCACACGGCGATCCCCGGCTTCGTTTATGGCGGCCTGCTGGCCTCGCTGGTGGATTGCCACTCGACGGGAACCGCGGCGGCCGCGATGTACCGCGCCGAGGGGCGGCCGATGGACAGCGAGCCGCCCTTCCGCTTCGTCACCGGTTCGCTGCACGTCGATTACCTGAAGCCGACGCCGCTGGGCGTCGAACTGACCTTGCGCGGCAGGGTGAAGGAGATCCGCGGCCGCAAAGTGGTGGTCGAGACGACGCTTTATGCCAACGGCGTCGCCACGGCGCGTGGCGAAGTCGTGGCGGTGCAGATGCCGGAGAGTTTTCGGGCGTGACGCCCGGCGCGGCCTATTCGCCCTGGGCGGCGACTTCGGCCCGCACCTGTTCCATGTCCAGCCCGCGCACGCCGTCGATCAACTGCTGCAGACCGGTCGCCGGCAGCGCGCCGGCATCGGCATAGACGATGACCTGCTCGCGGAACACCATGAGGGTCGGGATGGAGCGGATGTTGAACGCGGCGGCCAGTTCCTGCTGCTCTTCGGTATTGACCTTGGCGAAGACGATGTCCGCGTGCTGCTCGGACGCGGCCTCGAAGGTCGGCGCGAAGGAGCGGCAGGGTGCGCACCACGAGGCCCAGAAGTCGATGATGAGAATGTCGTTGTTGGCGACCACATCCTTGAAGTTGTCGGTGGTCAGGTCGACGGTGGCCATGGCGAGTCCTCTGTTGGATTATTAGAAAACGCTGATGCTACGCTTTTCGCCTTTGCCTCGCCATCAAACCTGACTATGAGCGCTTCAGCGTACATCGGCCGCTTTGCCCCCAGTCCCACTGGGCCTTTGCACTTCGGTTCCCTCGTGGCCGCGCTGGGCAGCTGTCTCGAAGCGCGCGCGCAGGGCGGCCGCTGGCTGCTGCGCATGGAGGATGTCGACGAGCCGCGCTGCTCGCCGCAGGCGGCGGGCGACATCCTGCGCACGCTCGAATCCTGCGGCTTCGAGTGGGACGGCGCCGTACTGGTTCAGAGCGCGCGCAAGGAGCGCTATCGCGACCTGCTGGAGCGCCTGAAGCGCGAAGGACTCGCCTATCCGTGCGCCTGCACGCGCAAGGAGCTGGCCGACTCAGCGTTGGCGCCCGACGGCGCGGCCATCTACCCGGGCACCTGTCGCAATGGCCTGCCCCTGGGCAAGCGGGCGCGCGCATGGCGCCTGCGCGTCGGTGGCTCGACCGCCTGCTTCGACGACGCGGTGCAAGGCCGCCTATGCCAGGATCTCGCGCGTGAGGTTGGCGACTTCGTGCTGCTGCGCGCCGACGGTTACTTCGCCTACCAGCTCGCCGTCGTGGCCGACGATGCCGACCAGGGTGTCACGCATGTCGTGCGCGGCGCCGACCTGCTCGACTCGACGCCGCGGCAGATCTTCATACAGCGCTGTCTCGGCCTGCCCGTGCCGCACTACGCGCACCTGCCCGTCGCGGTGAATGCCGCGGGCGAGAAGCTTTCCAAGCAGACGCTGGCGGCGGCCGTCGATCGCCGTGATCCCGCGCCGGCCCTGTTTGCGGCAATGCATTTCCTTGGTCAGGAGAGTCCGCCGGATACCCGGCGTATCACCACGGCTGACTTTTGGGCATGGGCGCGGGCGGCGTGGCGGCTCGACCGCGTGCCGCATCGGCGAACCCTAGCCGCGATACTCGCCGCCCCTGCTTCCGGCAATGCCGACCGCCAGCCGGACGGCGGCGTAGGCGAGCCAGCAGGCGGCGCGCGTCAGTAGCGAACGCTTCCGGAGATCGTCGGCGCGGATTTCCACGCTGCCGTCGTCGATGGCCCGGCCCAGGCTTTCGCGCAAGAGGCCGGCGAAGCCGGCGTCGCGCACGATCACGTTGGCTTCGCGCGCCATGAGCAGGCTGAAGGGATCGATGTTCGAGGAGCCGACGGTCGCCCACTGGCCGTCGATCACCGCGACCTTGGCGTGCAGGAAGCTCGGCCGGTATTCGAAGATGCCGACGCCGCCGGCGACCAGGCTGCCATAGAGCGCCTGCGTCGCGTAGTGCTGAAGCACGTACTCGACGCGTCCCTGCAACAGCACGATGACGCGCACGCCGCGTCCGGCAGCCTCGATCAAGGCGTGGCGAAAGCGCCGGCCGGGCAGGAAGTAGGCGTTGGCCAGGACGATCTCGTCGCGTGCGGCTTCGATGGCGTCGAGGTAGGCTTCCTCGATGTCGCGCCGATGGCGCAGGTTGTCGCGCACGACGAAGGCCGCACTGACGGCGCCGATCCGTTGCGGCGCGGGTGGCGGCGCGGCAGGAACGGAGATGCGGCGGCGGAAGTTCGCCCAGCGCATCAGGCGCCACAGATGAAATGCGGCACGATGGACGGGGGCGAGCAACGGGCCTTCGACGGCGAGCGCGTAGTCCAGGCGGGGCGCGGCGAGCGCCTGTGACGCGTCGTCGTCGATGATGTTGATGCCGCCGACGAAGGCGATGCGCCCGTCGATGACCACCAGCTTGCGATGCAGGCGGCGCAGGCGGTGGCGGCGCAGCCTCATGCGAGCGACCTCGGGACGATAGATCATCACTTGGGCACCCGCGGCGATCAGCTCGTAGCCGAGCGTGGCGAGAAACCCTGGCGACCCGAAACCATCCACCATTACATGCACCGACACGCCGCGTTGCGCCGCGCGCGCCAGCGCCTCGGTGACCGCCCGGCCGGTGGCGTCGTCGGCGTAGATGTAGCTCTCCAGATGCACGTCGGAATGCGCCGTGTCGAGCGCGGCGATCAGGGCGGGGAAGTAGTCCGCGCCGCTTTGGAGCAGGGTGATGCGATTGCCGCCGTGGAAGACCGGCTTCATTAACCGGCGGCGAGCGGCAGCAGGTGGGCCGAGAGTGCCGCATGGTCGGAGATTCTCGACCACGGCCGACCGAAGTGCACGTCGGCGCTGGCCACGTCGAAGCCGCGGAAATAAATTCGGTCAAGACGCAGCAGCGGCAGCGAGCTGGGGAAACTCCGCTGCGGTCGCCCGCCCCGGTCGGTAAATACCTCGGTCAGCCCCAGGCGTTCGGCCAGCAGGTCGTGCGCGCGGTTGCGCCAGTCGTTGAAGTCGCCGGCGATGACCAGCGGCGCGTCGGCGGGCACGATGGCTTCGAGCCGGCTGGCCAGTGCGTCGAACTGGCGTCGGCGCGAGCGGCCGAACAGCGACAGGTGGACGCAGACGCAATGCAGCGGGCGAGCCAGCCCCGGAATCTCGATCGCGCAATGCAGCAGGCCGCGCCGCTCGAAACGAAGGTGCGTGACATCCTGGTTGTGGCTGGCGATGATCGGGTAACGCGAGAGGATGGCATTGCCGTGATGGCCGTGCTCGTAGATCACGTTGCGGCCGTAGGCGGTCGAGCGCCAGACGTCGGCGGCGAGGAATTCGTGCTGTGGCTGGTCCGGCCAGGTATCGTGTTCCTCGGCGTGACCGCTGTGCAAGCCCTGTACTTCCTGCAGGAAGACGATGTCGGCATCCAGAGTGCGCAGGCGCTCGCGCAGTTCGTGCACCACCATGCGGCGATTGAACTGCGAAAATCCCTTGTGGATGTTGTGGGTGGCGATGTGCAGTGTCGGAGCCATGGCCGGATCAGGATGCCGCCAGCATCCTCTCCAGCGCCACCTTGGCCGGTGCGGCCTCGTGGGCCGGCACGACGATGCGATTCACCACATTGCCCTCGGCGAGGTTTTCCAGCGTCCAGGCCAGGTGTTGCGGGTCGATGCGCTGCATGGTCGAGCACATGCAGATTACCCCGCCCATGAACTGCACGATCTTGCCTTCCGGCTTCACCTCTTCGGCGAGACGGTCGACGAGGTTCAATTCGGTGCCGACCAGCCAGCGTGTCCCCGCGGCTGACTCTTTTACGGTGGTGATGATCTTCTCCGTCGAGCCGACCACGTCCGACGCCTGGCAGACTTCGAACGAGCATTCGGGATGGGAGACGACGCGGCCCTCGGGATACTGCTCGCGGAAGCGGGCGATCCTTTCGGTCTGGAACATCTGGTGCACGGAACAGAAGCCGTGCCAGAGGATGATCTTCGCCTTGCTGATCTGCTCCGCCGTCAGGCCGCCCATTTCGAGGTCGGGATTCCAGATTGCCATTTCGTCCAGCGGGATGCCCATCTTGTGGCCGCTCCAGCGGCCGAGATGCTGGTCGGGGAAGAACAGCACCTTGGGCCGCTGCTTGAACGACCAATCGAGGATCTTGGGCGCATTGCTGGAGGTGCAGACGATGCCGCCATGCTCGCCGCAGAAGGCCTTCAGGTCGGCGGCCGAGTTGATGTAGGTGACGGGCGTGATCTGCTGGTCCGGATTCAGGACCGTCGACAACTCGCGCCAGGCGCGCTCCACCTTGGCCCGGCTGGCCATGTCGGCCATCGAGCAGCCGGCCGCGAGGTCGGGCAGGATTGATATCTGTTCCGGCCGCGACAGGATGTCCGCAACCTCGGCCATGAAGTGGACGCCGCAGAAGACGATGAAGTCGGCGTCCGACTGCGAAGCCAGCCGCGAAAGCTTGAGCGAATCGCCCGTCAGGTCGGCGTGCCTGAACACGTCGGCGCGCTGGTAGTGGTGGCACAGAATCACCGCGCGCTTGCCAAGACGGGCGCGGGCGGCGCGGATGCGCTCCTGCGCGTCATTGTCGGCGAGGTTGTTGAAACGATCGAAACTGATGGTGGCGGTCTGCATGGAAGTGGTGAAGGCGATGCTCGTATCAATGAAAGTTTAGCAGGCTGCCGTCGGTACAATCCGGATATGAACGACGATCTCCAGCCGGTATCGATGACGGAACCACTTGACGACGGGCGCTATCAGGCGGGCCGCAAGATCACGTGGATCAGCGTGGCGGTCAATGTGGTCCTAACGGCGATGCAGGTCGTGGTCGGGTTGCTGGCCCATTCGCAGGCGCTGGTCGCCGACGCCATGCATACGCTCTCGGACGTCGTGGCCGACTTCTTCGTACTCTACGCGAACCGCAAGGGCGCCGAGGCGGCCGACGCCGATCATCCTTACGGTCACGGCCGCTACGAAACCGCTGCGTCGCTGGTGCTCGGCCTGCTGCTCGTCGGAACCGGTGCCGGCATCCTGGCGACTGCGGTCGAGCGCCTACAGAACGTCGGGAACCTGCCGCCCGTAGGCGTGGCGGCAATGTGGGCGGCAGCCTTTACGCTGGCGGCGAAGGAAGGCCTGTTTCGTTACATGCTGGCGATTGCGGAGCGGTTGCGTTCGCCGATGCTGATTGCCAATGCCTGGCATGCCCGCGCCGATGCACTCTCGTCGCTGGTGGTAGCCGCGGGCGTGGGCGGTGCGCTGCTTGGCTTCCCGTTCGCCGATGCGGTGGCCGCTATCGTCGTCGGCGGCATGATCGTCAAGACGGGTGTCGGTTTTGCGTGGGAAGCGATGCGCGAATTGATCGATACCGGTGTTGCCGAGGAGGAAGTGGCCCGCATCCGAGCCACGATAAAGGCGACACCGGGCGTGCTGGGCGTGCACGACCTTCGTACCCGGCGCATGGCGCAGAAAGCACTCGTCGATGCCCATATCCAGGTTGACGGCCACGTCAGCGTGTCGGAAGGCCATCGGATCGGCGACGAAGTGAGAAGGCGCGTACTGGAGGCTCACGGCGACGTCGTCGATATGCTTGTCCATATCGACCCCGAGGACGACATGCGGGCGACCAGCTCGACGAAGCTGCCGGACCGGCAGGTTCTGCTGAGCCATCTCGGTGCGCTCATGGGCGACGAAAAACTGCCCTGTCCGCAGAAAGTCCAGTTGCACTACCTCGGCGGACGGGTGGAGGCCCAACTGTTCTTCGGAGCGGAAGATATTGCTGGTCCGGAGTACCTTGTCCCGCTCGAGCGGGCTCTTGCCGCCCGATTGCCCGGCGACCCCTATTTCCGAAGCGTCAGCATCAACTGGGTGGTGGCACCGAAATAGTGCACTTAAGACCAATATGCACCATTGTCGTGCATCCATATGTGGCCCCCTTGACCAGGACGCCTTGTGGCACAATCATCTACTCCCCGCAAGCGATTGGCACAGTAACTGCTACGTTCCGCGATATCGTTTCG
>JAEHDA010000315.1 GCA_016880655.1 Rhodocyclaceae bacterium | reverse complement strand
TTCATCCAGCTTGGGCTGCGCTGTGCTTCCGGCCGCATCAGCTCCAGGCGAATGCCCACCGCAGAGTCCAGAAGGCCGTCGGCGAGCGCTTCCCAGCGCTTCACCTCGACGCGTTCGCGGCTCGGCTGCGGAAACAGCTTGTTGTTCGGCGCGAGGCTGTCGAGATATTCGACGATGACCGGTGAATCGAACAGGACGGTGTCGTCGTCCAGCACCAGGACCGGAATGCGCGCCAGCGGGTTGAGACCGGGCACCTTGCTGTCGGCGGAGTTCGGCGAGTCGATGATCCAGTCGAAATCGATCTTCTTCTCGGCGAGGACAACGCGCGCCTTGCGCGCGTAGGGGCTGGTGAGCGTACCGAGCAGTTTCATCGTTTATCGTTGTCGTACATCTGTTGGAGTGCGGAAAATTATAGCTCCCATCTTGCTCTTGCTTGCTGACGACTTGCTTGCGGAAGGTGGTGAAACCGCACATGTTAAAATTTGTCTTTCCGTTGGCTCCCGCATCGACATGTCCTCCTTCAACGCCCTGACTGCCCTTTCCCCGCTCGATGGCCGCTATGCCGGCAAGGTCGAGCCGCTGCGCGTGCATTTCTCTGAGTTCGGCCTGTTCCGCAACCGCATTCGCGTCGAGATCGAATGGTTGAAGGCATTGGCCGCAGCCAGGGAAGTTTCTGAAGTGGCCGCATTTTCGTCAGCCACGATCACGGAGCTCGATGGCGCAATTGCTTCATTTTCGGTTGCAGATGCTGAGGCCGTAAAGGCGATCGAGGCGCGCACCAACCACGACGTCAAGGCTGTCGAGTACTGGCTCAAGGATCGCTTCAAGGCCAACCCGGAAGTGATGCGCGTTGCCGAGTTCATCCACTTCGGCTGCACTTCCGAGGACATCAACAACGTCTCGCACGCGCTGATGCTCAAGGAGGCGCGCGACGCCATCCTGCTGCCGGCGCTCGATGCCGTGGTCGCGCGCTTCCGCGACCTCGCGCATCAGCTTGCCGACCTGGCGATGCTGTCGCGCACCCACGGCCAGCCGGCGACGCCGACGACGCTGGGCAAGGAGATGGCCAACATCGCGGCCCGCCTTATGCGCGCCCGCGTGCGGGTCGCGGCGGTGAACATGAGCGCCAAGTTCAACGGCGCGGTGGGCAACTACAACGCGCACCTGTCGGCGTATCCGAATCTCGACTGGGCGGCATTCAACCGCCGCTTCATCGAGTCCTTCGGCCTGGAGTTCAATCCCTACACCATCCAGATCGAACCGCACGATGCGATGGCCGAGCTGTTCGATGCCATCGCCCGTACCAACACCATACTCATCGACGCCGACCGCGACATCTGGCAATACATTTCGCTCGGCTACTTCAAGCAGAAGACCAAGGCCGGCGAGATCGGCTCGTCGACCATGCCGCACAAGGTCAATCCGATCGACTTCGAGAATTCGGAAGGCAATCTGGGCCTGGCCAACGCGGTGCTGCGCCACCTTTCCGAGAAGCTGCCGATTTCGCGCCTGCAACGCGACCTGACCGATTCAACCGTGCTGCGCAACATGGGCGTCGCTTTCGGTTATGCGCTGCTGGCCTACGATTCCAGCCTGCGCGGCCTGAACAAGCTGGAAGCCAATCCGCAGCGCCTTGCCGAGGACCTCGATGCCTGCTGGGAAGTGCTGGCCGAGCCGGTGCAGACGGTGATGCGGCGCTACGGCATCGAGAATCCCTACGAGCAGTTGAAGGAGCTGACGCGTGGCAAGGGCATCGAGAAGGATGCGCTGCATGCCTTCATCAAGACGCTGGCGATTCCCGACGGCGAGAAGCAGCGGCTGCTGGCGATGACGCCGGCCAACTACATCGGCATTGCCGTGCAACTGGCGAAGGCGATCTGAGATGGCCTTCGCGGAGAACCTCAAGGCCTTGCCGGGCATCTCGCACCTACAGGCGATCGAATTGCTCGACGCGTCAGGCAACGTCGTCGCCACCATCGAGAACAAGGCCGGCCAGGCCGGCTCGCTGGCCGTTTACAACCACCTCGGCCAACTATATGGCGCGATTACCGCGGAGGCGGCGAAGAAGGGGCTGGAACTCTATGCCGAGCACACCGCCGATGCCGAGGCTCACCACGGCAAACATCCCAACATCGATCGCCTGCTGCACTTGACCAAGGACGGCGGCGTCTTGCGGGTGAAGCACGTGTTTGCCACCGGCGCAGAGTAGCCCGTGGTCTGTCAGGCCGGGTAGATCGCGCCGAGTATGCGCGGGCCGCGGGCGCCGGTGACGGCGGGCAGGTTGCCCGATTCGCCATGCAGGGTTCGCCAAGCCAGCCAGGCGAAGGCCATCGCCTCGACGTGTTCGGCGGGCAGGCCGAGAAAGTCAGTCGTGGCGACACGCCACTTGAGTGGGTGTTCGGCGAGCAGTCGCATCAGCATGCCGTTGCGGGCGCCGCCGCCGCAGACGTACAGTTCTTCGGGCTGGCCGCAGTAGCGGCCTACGGCGTCGACAACGGTTCGCGCGGTGAAGGTCGCAAGTGTCGCCTGCACATCCTCGGGCCGTTCACGGCCGGATAGCTGCGTCTGGAGCCAGGCGAGATTGAACTCCTCGCGGCCGCAGCTCTTGGGTGGCGGCAGGGCCAGGAACACGTGAGTCAGCAGCCGCTCAAGCAGTTCCGGGATCACCGTTCCGGTTTCCGCCCAGGCACCGTCCCGGTCAAACGGCTGGCCGAGATGCTTCTGCGTCCAGGCGTCCATGAGCATGTTGCCGGGGCCGCAATCGAAGCCGGTGGTGACCCGACCCGGTGCGAGGTCGGTGAGGTTGGCGATGCCGCCGAGGTTGAGGATGACGCGATGCACATCGGGCGAGCGGAACAGCGCGTCGTGGAAGGCGGGCACCAGCGGTGCGCCCTGGCCGCCGGCGGCGATGTCGCGACTGCGGAAATTTGCGACAACGGTGATGCCGGTCAGTTCGGCCAGCAGTGCGGGATTGTCGAGCTGGAGCGTGTAGCCGTGTTGCGGCGCATGACGCACCGTCTGTCCATGGCAGCCGATCGCCCTTATCGGCGTATCGCCACGGCTGACTTTTGCGAGGAGTGCCTTGACTGCGTCGGCGTATGCATGTGCCAGCCGGTTGCCGAGCAGCGCAGCGCGGTGCAGTTCGTTGTCGCCGCGATCGTGCAGGGCAAGTGCCTCGGCGCGGATGGCGTCGTTGAAAGGCACATGACGACTGCCCAGGCACTCGACGCGCTTGCCGTCGAATGCGGCCAGGACAGCATCCACGCCGTCGAGGCTGGTGCCGGACATCAGTCCGACCAGGAACTCCGCGGCCACTAGTCGAGGAGGGCGAGGTTGCCGGTGCGGATGTCGTCGAGACGGGTGATCACGTCCTGCGTCCGTTCGCGGAACAGTCCCATCTGGTTGGCGGCGAGCGGTGGTGCGCTGGGCAGGACCATGGCCAGCGGATTTCGGTAGACGCCGTCGACGCGGAACTCATAATGCAAATGCGGTCCCGTCGCCAAGCCGGTGGCGCCGACGTAGCCGATCACGTCGCCCTGGGCAACCCGTGTGCCCTTGCGGATGCCCGCGGCAAAACCGGACAGGTGGCCATAAACCGTCTGGTACTGGCTTTGGTGGCGCAGGATGATGACGTTGCCGTAGCCGCCCTGCCGGCCGGCGACCTCGACGACGCCGTCGCCTGTGGAACGGACGCGCGTGCCGGTCGGCGCACCGTAGTCGACTCCCCGATGGGCGCGCATTTCCTTCAGTACCGGGTGGAACCGTCCGCTGCTGAAACCGGAGGTGACGCGGGAGAACTCCAGCGGGGACCGCAGGAACGTCTTGCGGATGTTCTTGCCGTCCGCCGTGTAGTAGCCGCCCTTGCCATCGGAACCGTCGAACCAGACGGCGCGATAGGCTCGTCCGCCATTGACGAATTCGGCTGCGAGAATGCGCCCCGTCCGCACCATCTTGCCGAGGTGGCTGATCGATTCGAAGATGACCGAGAAGCGGTCACCCTTGCGCAGGTCGCGATGGAAGTCGATGTCGCCGCCGAAGATGTCGGCGAGCTGGATGGCGACGCTGTCAGGGATGCCTGCCGCGTCGGTGGCGCCGAACAGCGAAGAACGGATTTCCGCCGAGCGCATCAGCACCTGGGTTTCCAGTGGCAGCGTCTGCTCGCTGACGCGGTATCGGTTGGTTTCGTCGCGCTCGATGGCGAGCGCCTGATCCTTGCCGCCATTGAGCGGGAAGACCAGCGAAAGCAGCGTGCCGTCACGGCTGACTTTCGCGGTGATGGTCTTGCCCGGGCTCATCTGGCGGAAGACCGGTTCGGCCTTGCGTTCGCCGCGCAAGTAGGCAAGCGTTTCGTTGCCGTCGGCGCCGAGGCGTGACAGCAGGGCCGCAACGGTATCGCCGCGCTGGATCCGTTCCTCGCGGACGAAGACGTCGGTGGTGCCATCGATCGGCTCGATCACCGGGCGCGCCAGTTCCTCGACGATCGGACGCAGGATGGGAGCCACTTCGGCGCTACTGGGCGCCGTGCCGAAGGCCGCGACCATGCCGAAGAGGGATGCGCCGGCCACGCCGACCAAGGCCCAGAAGGACCACGGCTTGGCGTCGCTGAAGCGCCGTGCTTGCGTTAGAATTTGCACTTTTTCGTTTGCCGCTAAGGACTTGGATAGACTCAAGAGTGGGCGAGTGTAGCAAAAATCCCTTTTCCGTCAATGCGTCAGATCAAGCAACCAAAACAACTCATGGCCGATATCGAATCCCAACTGGCGCTGATCAGGCGCGGCTCCGACGAGCTGCTGATCGAAGCGGAACTGATCGAAAGGCTCAAGACGGGCCGGCCGCTACGCATCAAGGCCGGCTTCGACCCCACCGCGCCGGATCTGCACCTCGGGCACACGGTGCTGATCAACAAGCTGCGCCACTTTCAGGATCTCGGTCACCACATCATGTTCCTGATCGGCGACTTCACCGGCATGATCGGCGACCCGACCGGCAAGAATGCAACGCGCCCGCCGCTGTCGCGAGAACAGATCCTCGAGAATGCGCAGACCTACCGGCAGCAGGTGTTCAAGATCCTCGATCCCGACAAGACCGAGGTCTGCTTCAACTCCACCTGGTTCGAGGCGATGGGTGCGGCCGGCATGATCAAGCTGGCGGCGCTGCACACCGTCGCGCGCATGCTGGAGCGGGATGACTTCTCGAAGCGCTATGGCAGCGGCCAGCCCATCGCCATCCACGAATTCCTCTACCCCCTATGCCAAGGCTACGACTCGGTGGCCATGAAGGCCGATGTCGAACTGGGTGGCACCGACCAGAAGTTCAACCTGCTGGTCGGGCGGGAATTGCAGAAGCATTACGGTCAGGCGCCGCAATGCGTGCTCATGATGCCGCTGCTCGAAGGCCTCGACGGCGTGAACAAGATGTCGAAGTCGCTGGGCAACTACGTCGGCATCGCCGAGCCGCCCAAGGAAATATTCGGCAAGCTGATGTCGGTGTCCGACGATCTCATGTGGCGCTACTACGACCTGCTCTCGTTCCGCGGCAACGCGGAGATCGCCATGCTTAAGTCGGAGGTTGCGGAAGGACGCAATCCGCGCGACGTGAAGGTTGTGCTGGCGCAGGAAATCGTCGCCCGCTTCCATTCACAGCAGGATGCCGAGGATGCGCTTGCCGATTTCGAGGCCCGCTTTCAGCGCGGTGCCATGCCTGATGAAATGCCCGAAGTGAAGGTGCCGGCCGGCCCGGTGGCGCAGGTGCTGAAGGCGGCAGGCCTGGTCGCCAGCACTTCGGAAGCGGCGCGCATGATCGAAGGCGGCGGCGTGCGGATTGATGGTGAAAAAGTGTCCGACAGAGGCCTTGTTTTTGCGGCCGACAAAACCATTGTCATGCAGGTTGGCAAGCGGAAATTCGCGCGTGTGACGCTTACGTGAAAAAAACTTTCGAGAGGTGTTGACGCGTCGCTTTCGCTACGTATAATTCGGCCCTCTTCGCTGCACGGCAGCAACAGTTCTTTAACAATCGAACAGCCGATAGGTGTAGGTGCTTGGAGGCTGAGGTAGAGGTAGGGCGGCCCGAGATCGAAGGGTAGAGCCTGGGCGGATGCGAGGAATCGCATTTGTTCGACCGGAAGGAAACTGAAGGTTTGCTGCTACTGAAGCTAATGAGATGTAACCAAGCGCTTACACGAAATAACAGTAAGGTTAGATGCAAGTCTGACCTCTGAGATTCGTTTGAGTGGAGTAT
>JAEHDA010000314.1 GCA_016880655.1 Rhodocyclaceae bacterium | reverse complement strand
GCATCGCCATCAGCTCGTACCAGGGCGGCCACATCGAGTACTTCAAGTACATGATCGACCTGCTGCGCGCCAACGGCGGCGAGAACATCCTCGTCTTCGGCGGCGGCGGCGGCGTCATCGTGCCGCACGAGATCGACGAGCTGCACGCGTACGGCGTCGCGCACCTTTACTCGGTAGAGGACGGCCGCAAGCTCGGCCTGCAAGGCATGATCGACGACATGGTGCGCCGTTGCGACCACGATCTGTCGCCGCTGGCGCCGACCTCCATCGACGCGCTTACCGGCGGCGACCGCCGCGCTCAGTTACGTAACCTCGCGCGGATCATCACCGCGCTGGAGAACGACGCCTGGGCGCCGCCGCTGGTGCCGGCGCTGCACGCGCGCGCCGCGGGCATCAAGACACCCGTGCTGGGCATCACCGGCACCGGCGGCGCGGGCAAGTCCTCGCTGACCGACGAACTGATCCGCTGCTTCCGCCTCGACCAGGACGACCGGCTCAGGATCGCCATCATCTCCATCGACCCGTCGCGCAAGCGCACCGGCGGCGCGCTGCTCGGCGACCGCATCCGCATGAATGCGATTGAACACCCCAACATCTTCATGCGTTCGCTGGCGACGCGGGATACTGGCTCGGAGCTCTCCAAGGCGCTGCCCGATGCCGTGGCCGCCTGCAAGGTGGCCGGCTTCGACTTGATCGTCGTCGAGACCTCGGGCATCGGCCAGGGCGACGCCGCCATCGTGCCGCTGGTCGACGTCTCCATGTACGTGATGACGCCGGAGTTCGGCGCCGCCAGCCAGTTGGAGAAGATCGACATGCTCGACTTCGCCGACTTCGTCGCCATCAACAAGTTCGACCGCCGCGGTGCCGCCGATGCGCTGCGCGACGTGCGCAAGCAATACCAGCGGAATAGGGAAAGATTCGGCGAACGCGTGGAAGAAATGCCGGTGTTCGGAACGCAGGCCGCGCGCTTCAACGACGACGGCGTCACCGCGCTGTATCAAGCCCTCGCACCCGCGCTGGCGGTAAAGGGCCTCAAGTTGCAGCCCGGCAAGCTGCCGCCCGCGAACGTCAAGCATTCCTCGCCCGGCCGCGCCGTGGTGCCCGCCGAGCGGGTGCGTTACCTCGCCGAGATCGCCGAGGCGCAGCGGGGCTACCTCAAGCACGCGGCGGAGCAGGCGACGCTGGCCCGCGAGCGCCAGTCGCTGAAGACTGCGAAGGCGATCTTCGAAGGCTGCGCCAAGGAAGCCAAAGACTTTGATGAGCTGATCGCCTGGAAGGAAAGTCAGCTGTCGCAACACGCCAAGAAGCTCCTCGCCATGTGGCCGGACATGAAGAAGGCCTACGCCGGTGACGAGTACGTGGTGAAAATCCGCGACAAGGAGATCCGCACCACGCTGGTCAGCGAATCGCTCTCCGGCACCAAGATCCGCAAGGTCATCCTGCCGCACTACGAGGACGAGGGCGAGCTGCTCAAGTTCCTGATGCGCGAGAACGTGCCGGGCAGCTTTCCCTACACGGCCGGCGTGTTCGCCTTCAAGCGCGAGAACGAAGACCCGACGCGCATGTTCGCGGGCGAGGGTGACGCCTTCCGCACCAACCGCCGCTTCAAGAAAGTCTCCGAGGGCATGCCGGCGAAGCGCCTATCCACGGCTTTCGACTCGGTGACGCTCTACGGCTGCGACCCCGATGAGCGGCCCGACATCTACGGCAAGATCGGCAACTCAGGCGTGAGCATCGCCAATATCGACGACGCCAAGAAGCTCTACTCGGGTTTCGACCTGGTCGATCCCGCAACGTCCGTTTCCATGACCATCAACGGGCCGG
>JAEHDA010000313.1 GCA_016880655.1 Rhodocyclaceae bacterium | reverse complement strand
GTGTCGGCCGGCTGGTAGGCGCCGCCGACGGTGGAGGCGAGGATCTGCTCGACGAGGCCCGTGCAGGAACCGCAGGAGCTGGATGCCTTGGTGTGCTTGCGTACGTCTTCGAGCGTGAACAGGCCGTGGGTCTTGATCGCCTTGACGATGTCGCCCTTGCAAACGCCGTTGCAGCCGCACACCTCGGCCGTGTCGGGCATGGCGGCCGCCTTGTTCTGCCCGGCATGGCCGGCGTCCCCCATGTGGTGGGCGCCGAACAACAGGTGGTCGCGAATCTCGGCGACATTCTGCTTGTCCTTCAAGAGCTGGAAGTAGCGGGCGCCGTCGGCCGTGTCGCCGTAGAGCACCGCGCCAATGAGGGTGTCGTCCTTCAGCACCAGCTTCTTGTAGATGCCGCCGGCCGGATCGTGCAGCACGATCTCGTCCAGGTCCTTGCCGCCCATGAAATCGCCGGCCGAGAAGACGTCGATGCCGGTGACCTTGAGCTTGGTCGAGGTGACCGAGCCCTGGTAGCGGCCGATGCCGAAGTGGGCCAGGTGGTTGGCGCAGACCTTGGCCTGTTCGAACAGCGGCGCCACCAGGCCGTAGGCGATGCCGCGGTGCGCCACGCATTCGCCGACGGCATAGATCTTCGGGTCGTAGGTTTGCAGCGTATCGTTGACGACGATGCCGCGCTCGCAGTGGATACCGGCCTTCTCGGCCAGCGCGGTGCTCGGCCGGATGCCGACCGCCATCACCACCAGGTCGGCGGGGATCGACGCGCCATCCTTGAACTTGATCGCCGCCACCCGGCCGCTTTCACCCTGCGTCAGCTCGGCCGTCTGCTTGCCGAGCAGGAACTTGAGCCCCTTGGCTTCGAGCGATTTCTGCAACAGGTCGGCGGCAGTCTTGTCGAGCTGGCGCTCCATGATCCAGTCGGCCAGATGCACCACCGTCACGTCCATGCCGCGCAGCTTGAGGCCGTTGGCCGCTTCGAGGCCGAGCAGGCCGGCGCCGATCACCACGGCGTGCTTGTGGTGGCGCGCGGCGTCGATCATGGCCTCGGTGTCGGCGATGTCGCGATAGGCGATCACGCCCGGCAACTCCTTGCCCGGCACCGGCAGCATGAACGGCATCGAGCCGGTGGCCAGCAGCAGGCGGTCATACGCCGCCTCGGTGCCATCCTCGGCGATCACCTTGCGCTTGACGCGGTCGATGGTCGCGACCTTCTTGCCGGCATGGAGGGTGATGCCGTTGTCTTTGTACCAGGCCAGGTCGTTGAGCACGATGTCGGGCAGGGTCATCTCGCCCGCCAGCACCGGCGAGAGCAGGATGCGGTTGTAGTTGGGGTGCGGCTCTGCACCGAACACGGTGATGTCGTACATGTCCGGCGCGAGCTTGAGCAGCTCTTCGAGCGTGCGGCAACCGGCCATGCCGTTGCCGACCATTACGAGCTTTTGTTTCTTCATCGAACAACCTCTGAAGTGGAATGCGGATGAATTGCCAGTGCAAGCCGCGTGCCACGCCGCTTTCCCTTGCTCCAACGGCGTTCCTCACCCGCGAGTCGTGCCAGTTCGGTGCCTCGCGTCGCTCCGCCGCCCCGTTCTGGTGCAAGGGCGGCGCTATCTCAGATTCAACGTGAGGCCCAGCAGGACGACGACGACCAACAGGACGAAGGAAACACCCTTCCAGAACACCACGGGATCGCGTTCGATGAGCGGCGGCCGCGTCTTGTTGAGGAAGGCCTTGTTCGGATGATGGAGATCGAACACGAACTCGGACAGCTCGTCATGGCGCTGGTACGGATCGGGATGCAGCGCTTTGCGCAGCGCATCGTCCACCCAGCCGGGAATCTCGCGGTCCTCGTGCAGCACCGATCGATACTCCAGCTTCTTCTGCGCGGCCCGGGTGCGCGCCTTGGGCACGTTGGTACCGTAGGGCAGTTTGCCGGACAACAACTGATACGCGATCACCGCGAGCGAGAAGAGGTCCGAACGCGCCGTGCCGCCCTCGCCGAGGAAATATTCCGGCGCGGCATACTGGGCCGCGCCCAGCAGGTTGATCTGGTCGATGGTGGTGGCGATTTCCGCGATGCCGGCGACTCGCGTCGCGCCGAAATCGATGATCTTCAGGGTACCGGTGCCGTCGATCATGATGTTGTCGGGCTTGAGGTCCTGGTGCAGCATTTCCAGCCGGTGAAAGGCCTGGAGGCCGCGGGCGATCTGCTCGATGAAGCCGCGCACGGTCGCCAGGTCCGGCTTCGGATGGTCGATCATCCACTGGGCCAGCGTCCGGCCTTCGATGTATTCCGTGACGACGTAGATGAAATTGCGCCGGCGGGTTTGCGAACACGGCTTCAGCACGTGCGGACTGTCGATGCGCCGCGCGATCCACTCTTCCATCAGGAAGCGTTCGAGGTAGGCCGGATCGCCCCGCATGTCGATGGAGGGAATCTTGATGATGACCCGTTCCTGCGTGTCCGCATCGACGGCCAGGTAGATGTGGCTGCGGCTGCTGCCCTTCACCTCGCGGACGATCTGGTAGCCGTCGAAGTTCATGCGCGCTTCGAGCAGCGGCGGCAGGGGCAGTTCGGCGAGCTGCCGGACCATCTCGTTCGCCTCGGGGCTCGGCAGCGCATCGATCCTGACGATCTGGACGGTCAGGTTGTCCGGGCTGCCACGCCGGTAAGCCTCCTGGACGATGGCCCTGGCCGCCTGGTCCAGGTCGCCGGCGCAGGCCAGGATGGCCGCGACGATGAAGTCGGCATCGGCATGCTCATGGACGCCGTCGGTGGCCAGCAGGAACACGTCGCCCGCTTCCAGCGGCATGGCGAGGTAGTCCACTTCGAGCTTGCGGTCGATGCCCAGCGCCCGCGCCAGATAACTCTGCTGCGACGAGACCCAGGCCCGGTGGTCCTCGGTCAGTTGCTCCAGTCCATTGGCGCGCAGCCGGTAGACCCGCGCGTCGCCGACATGGAGGACATGGGCCGTGGTCGACTTGATGACCAGGGCGCTGAAAGTGCACACGTAGCCCCGATCCTTGTCGTAACGATGGTGGCTTTGCTGGGTCTGTGCGTGCAGCCAGGAATTGGTGGCGCCGAGCACGCGCTCGGCCGAGGTCC
>JAEHDA010000051.1 GCA_016880655.1 Rhodocyclaceae bacterium | reverse complement strand
GCGCGGCAAAGCGATGGCCACGGAATGCCGCCTCGGCATTCAGGCGACGGATGTACTCGGGCAGCAAGGCCGGATCGAGCGTACGCCCGAGGATCTCCATGCGGCTGCCGTCGGCGCCGACCGAGAAGCCCGTGATCCAGAGTCCGCTGACGGACTGCCGTGCCAGGCCGCGCAAATAGTCGGCGTAGCGAACGGGCTCGGGCGCACCCTCCGCGCCACCCTGCCCCAGCGCATCCAGGATTCCCTGCCGGACGCCCAGCAGTTCCCGCATCGCCGCCAGATCGAGTTCGAGTTTCGGGTCCGGCTTGCGGCTGGCCAACTGGCTGCCGAGCGCCACCGATTCCTCGCGCGCGCTTTTGGTCCGGCTGTCCAGCGTCGCGGCCTCGGTCGCCAGCTCGCTCGCCTGGATGCGTGCCCAGGCGCCCCATCCCAGCAATAGCACCGCCAGCAACACCACGGCGAACAGGAGATTGGGCGCCGTCAGCCAATTCCTATGGCGCAACAGGGCGGGATCGTAGAGGTTGATCTGATGGCTCATGCCGTCGCCTCCGCCCCGCGCAGCGCGGCGCCGACGGCCAGCAATGCCGGGCCTTGCGCGGCCGGTTTGGCCAGCCCGGGAACCTTGGCGATATCGATCTGCCGGGACAGGTCGAGCGTCTCGACCGGCTGGTAGAGGTTTTCGCGCAGGTAGTCGACGAACTTCGCCGCCCCCGGCGGGGGCGACACCAGCAGCCGCGTGATCGAGATGGCGCTGTAGCTGCGGTCGACGTTGTCCAGCGTCCGCTGCACGTCGAGCAGCACTCGCTCGTAGAGAACCGTGTCGCTGCCGGTCATCTCGCCCGGTGCGACATCGATGTGCCGCGAAAAGTAGAGTTCGCCCTGATAGGTGAAGGTCAGCCGCCCGCCGCCGTCGTCGAACGACAGCAGCGCCAGGCCGCGGTTCTTGTCCTCGAACAGCGCGGCGACGTTGCGCTGCGCCAGTTCGGGCACGTCGATGGCGTGCAGCGGCGCCTTGGCATCCTGGAACAGGCGGGTCCACGACTGCAACACGCTGCGGCTGGCGGCCACGACATAGATCTGCGCGGCACGCGCACCGGCCATGGGCGGCAGGCAGTCGATACCCGCATCGTCGACCGGAAAATCGACCATGTCCTTGATCTTCCAGCGCACGGCGTTGCGCAGCTCTCCCGCGGCCACCGCGGGCGCCTCGATCTGCAACATCTGGTACTGGCCATGCGGCAGCAGCAGGACGCAGCGCCCGGAGCCGAGCCGCTTGCCGGCCCGCAGCCGCTTCACCACATCGAGGTCGGTTCCCTCGCGCGGGTAGGTCTCCCAGCCGGTCAGTTCCGGCCGCTCGCCGGCCGGACGGCGGATACGCGCGACCTGCACCGTCTGGCCGGAAAAGACCACCGCTGTCCATTCATTTTCGCCCGGCGAAGTCAGCCCGAAAGGCCACATACGATCCCGTCCCGA
Organism: Rhodocyclaceae bacterium; assembly: GCA_016880655.1. Lineage (GTDB taxonomy): Bacteria > Pseudomonadota > Gammaproteobacteria > Burkholderiales > Rhodocyclaceae > Fen-999. The sequence continues at coordinate 41,905 of JAEHDA010000051.1, read as the reverse complement.
TCCCAAGTCAGCGCACCGCCGGAAACACGGCGGTCGATTCCAGCATTAATAAAGGAAACACCGTGGTTTGAAACCCCAAATACCGTGCCAATCCCGTGGTTCCTCTTTCCCTCGCCGGCTCGCCGCTACGGAAGGCACGCCGCGCCCGTCCACTCGCAATGGGCGATGGCGATCCGCTGCCGTTCGACATAGCCCGCGCCCGCCGACGCCGCGTTGTCCGGGCAGGTTCCGGCGGGAACGTTGCAGGCGGTGGCGACCACCCGGAAGACCCGCAGCACGCGGGCGACGCCGGGCGTCGTTTCGCCGTCGTTGTAATCGTGGGATGTGCAGTCGACCGTTACCCTGAACGCCGGATAGTCGGCGCTCACCCACGTCTGACTATCGCAAGTGGCATTCTGCAAGGCCCGGAACAGCCCGCCCTCGGTGCCCGCCGAGGCGACCTGCCAGGCCCGCGAGGACAGCACGTCCTGTGCCGAGGCCATGTGCTGGCCGGTGGAAAACGAGATGATCGCCGCCGACAACGTCCCCAGTATCACCAGGATCATGATGGCGGCGATGGCGCCGAGGCCGCTCTGGCGTCGCTTCATGGCACGTTGCTCACGTGGACGCCGTTGGCCAGGGCCATGGTCTCGCCGCCCGCGGTCAGTTCGATGCGCATCCAGACGAAGCCCGACTGCTGGGTGGCGCCCTGGTTCGGGTTGTAGATGAACTCGCAGGCGGAGACATTGCTCGCCAGCACCACGCCGCCGGCCGGACAAGCGGCCGGCGCCGCCGCGGTGAAGGCGCGCACCAACCGGCGCAGGTTCCCCGCGCCATCGCAGATGTAGAACACGCTCTGCTCGGCTGCGTCGACGATCTGGAAACGCCCGCCGTCGTAGCCGGCGGGGAACTGGGTTGCCGCCGTCAGCGTGACGCGGCTGTCGCCCACATTCACGCCGCCGGGGGCGGGCGGGCTCGCCCAGGCATTGAGGGTGCCGCGCGTCGTTCCCGTATAGACGTCGTTGCCGTTCTGGTTGCCGATGACCACGAAGTCGCCGGCCGCGGGCGCCGCCGCCAGCGGCGACAGCACGTCGAAGCTGATATCCGCCGCCGTCGTGTCGAGCGGATTGGAATTGGCATTGACGATGTCGGTGGCGCGACGATACAGGCCTCCGGCCTTGGTCGGCACCAATTCGAAGCATTGGGTGTTCGGAATGCGGATCGAGTTCGGCACGGCGCGGCGCACGTCGCGTCCCATGCGCCGCAAGGCGGTGTCGGCCGTGTCGGTGAGTTCCGCGCGCCGCCGAGCGTCGAAATAGGCGTTGATGGCCGGCACGAAGAACACGGCGATGCTGGCCGCCATGATGCCCGTGATCATCATCACCACCACCAGTTCGATCAGCGTGAAGCCGCGCGTGCCGTTCATCGCTCAGGCCCAGCCCGTGCGGTAGCCGGTCAGCGTCAGCGTCTCGCCGCCATGCGTGACCGTAACGACGACCCGCAACGCGGCTACTCCATTCGGCAAGGCTCCCACAGTCACCGCGACGGCGACGTTGTAGGTGGCCAGCGCAGCTATCGCCGCGCCGTCGATGTCGCAGATGCCGGCCGCAGTGGCATAGCCGTTGTAGTCGGCAACATCGTTGTAGGTATCCCGCGCGCAAACGGCCGGTGCGGCGTTGGCGGCGGCGGCAAAGGGCTTGAGGCTGATCTCCTCCATCATCTCCTCGGCGATGGCGAGCATCTGCTTCCTGACCATCGGGTCGGCGGAATGGAGCACCGCCTGGTTGAACGCCACCAGCACGCCGGCAAGGCCGACGCCGATGATGACGATGGACAGGATCAGCTCAATCAGCGTCATGCCGCGCGCGCGGCGACGCGACCTAATCGACATAGCCGGTCGCTCCATTGACCGTTATCGGCGTCTGCCCGGTCGCGGTCAGCGTGAAGGTGGCGGGGGAAGCCCCGGCGGCATCGCTGGTCACCGCGCCCGAGGGCTGGAAGAAGAGCGGACCGCCCGGCACGGCGGTCAGCGTGACGTTGGCCGGCGCCACCGCCGCCGGGTTCGCGCCGTCCGGACCAGCCAGCACACCGGGACAGGCCGCATCGCCAAACGCGGTGGCAACCGTCAGTGTCAGGCTGCCCGGAGCGACCGTCGCGCACACCATGCGGCGTTTCGCCACGGCTGACTTTTGCGCGAAGCGCAGCGAGGCCGCGACACGGTCATTGAAGCTGGCGGCGCCGAAGCCCTGTGCCTGATCGAGATTGGGCAAGGCGACCACCGCGAGGATGCCGATCAGGATCATGATGGTGACGAGTTCGATCAGCGTGAAGCCTTGGCTGGCGCGGCGGCCAGCCATCAGTACATCTCCCGGTTGTACACGCCGCGCCGGCCCTCGGGACTGAACACGCCGAAGGTGGCCGTGGCGGAGGGATCGTTGTCGTGGTTGGCGCCCGGCGGCCATTTCGATTGCAGCCACGGCAACGCGGCGCTGGCGGCCGAACACACGACGCCACCGACCGGGTCGGCCGCAAGGTCGGCACAGACGGACACACTGCCGGCGCCGGTCGGCGTCAGCCTGATGAAGCCCGGCACGACGGCCACGCCCCAACCGGCCGGCGACAGCGAAATGGTGCCCGGGACCAGCGTCGTGCAGCCGTCGCTACCGTTCCTGGTCCAGGAATTGCCGGTCCAGTACTGCGGCTCGACCGGCATGTCGAGCGGCGCCACCGAGCCGTAGACATTCGAGAGCCGCAGCCGGCCGCTGCGGATGGCTGTCGTGCCCTCGGTGTGGCCACTGGATGTCACCGCATCCGTATCCGTGGCGCGCAACTTGAGCGGCGCCGAACCGGGCGCTTCCAGCGGCGCGGTAATCTTGGCATTGAAGGCATAGACGAGCGTGGCTGTGGTCGCTACGCCGTTGCTGAAAGTCGCCGCGGTAATGCCGGTGTTCGCAAGAACGCCCAGCGTCGTGCTGTTGTTGGTCGCGCTGTTGGCATCGGCCAGGGTCGTCGCCCGGGCGTAGGCGCCCTTGTAGTTCTGGGTCGTCGTGCCCGCGGCGTTTTTCGCCGTGACGGTCACGCCAAAAGGCTGGCCGGAATAGGTGAAGGCACTGCAACCCTCGATTGCCGCGGTGTCGAAATAGGCCGGCTTGAACGGGCCTGCCGCCCCGGAACCGGTAGCCGTCAAGCCGGAGCCGAGATAGCTGCCGCTCGCCAGCGTCGCAGTAACGGCGATGTCGCCGACCTCGCCCCATTGGACGGCACTGGTCGACGCCACGCCATTGCCGGTCTGGAATGCGGCGTCGGCCAAGGTCGTCGTGCCTGCGAGCGCGGGGTTGTTGCCACCGGCCGGTGCAGTCAGCGTGCGGCCGAGCGTCACGTTCTCGGTAGTGCTTTCCTTGCCGAAGTTTTGCGTCGTACCGCCCAGGGCGTTCTTCGCGGCGACCGTGACGTTGAACGGGCTGCCGGCAACATATGGGCCGGCGGGAGTCACAGCGAAGCTCGCCGGCGCAACGACGAAGCCGTTGCTGCTGCCGGTGAGGGTGACGGGAGTCGCGCCGCCGAAAGGCGTCACTGTCTTGCTTGCATCCACGGTGATTCGCCCGACATCGTCGTAGCGAATGGTGATCGGCGCCGAGCCATTCGCATCGAAATTCAGATTGACGCTGCCGCCGCCGGCGGGCACGGCGGTCGAATTGATCGTCATCAGGTTGCCGGCCTGGCAGGTCGCCGGATCGACGCAGGTGTAACCGAGCGTTACCGGGACGTTGGACTGGCTGATGATCGCCGGCGTGCACACCGCCGGATTGGTGGTCAGTGCCTGTACTGCCCGAAGGTAGATGGCGTTTGCCGCCGTCGCCGTGCCGGAAACCTGGGCCGGAATCGTGTAGCTGGTGCCCGTGCTCGCATTGGCATATATGAATCCCGCCGTATTGGCCGTGAAGGTGCAGGCGGGCGAGCCGAAATTGCAGGTGGTGGCATTGGGCACGGCCTGGTTGACCCCGGCGATGCCGAGCACCACGCTTCCTGCCGACGCAACCTGGATGTACTTCACCGTCGAGCTCGATCCCAGGCCGATCGCGAAACCGCTGCCGGGAAAACCACCCGAACTGGTGTCGGATATGACGACCGGCGTCCCCGTCGCGGTCAGTGTGCCGCTGATGCCGCCGGTATAGAGCGTCGAGCATGGGGCATTCGTGCAGGCGCGGATGGTGATGGGGCTCGCAGCGCAAGTCAGGCCGCTGCCGCTGCTCTGAATTTCCAGGTGGTGGATATTGGATGTTGGACAGGTGTGGGTGCCGACCTTGTGGGCACCCACTTGCGCAGTGCTCAACGCCGAATTGTAGACCGTGACCTCGTCGATCACGCCGTTGGCGGAATTGACGCTGCCGTTGGTATCCGCGATGCCGACGGGATTGTCGCCGACATACAACAAGCCGGCCTGGGTCGTGACCGTGCCGTTGCTGGTGAATGACGACGTCGTCGGCGTACCCGCATTGACAAAGATTCTCAACTGGTCCGAGTTCGCCGCGGCGAGGCCGTTGAAGTTCCAGCTGACCGCGACATGCACCCAGGTATTGGCGGCGAACGTCTGTACCGGCGTTTCCACCGAACGGAAGGTACCGGTGCTGTCAGTCACCCCGAAGTACAAAGTGCCGCCGGCTTTCTTGGCCAGGTAGAACCACTGGCCGCCGACGCTGGTCGCATCGATCAATTGCGCCGCCGCGCCGCTCCATGCACTGTTGGACTTGTACCAGAATGCAATCGTCCCCGTGCCCAGGAGATTGAGGCTCGCCGTACCGACGTTGACCCCGGTCTGGACCGCATCGACAGCAGGGCCGGTGGTATTGGCGGGAATATTCGCGCCGCGGCAGACATAGCCGGCGGCGGTGGTCTGGGCGGTGCCCACCGACATGCCATGCCGGGCATTCGCGGTGGTGTCGAGCACCTGGCCGGCAGCTCCCGGAAGCCAGCCGCCCTCGTCGAAGCGGTAATTGGCCACGGCCGACGGCTTGAAGAAGACGATGGACGTGTTCGGCGGGGGCTCGGTCGAGGCGCCGAAGGTCAACACCGCGTAATCGGTAGTCGTCAGTTGCCAGCCCACCTGTGCGGTGCCGGTGCCGCCGTGGGTAATGGTGCCGTACTGGTAGACGAAGGAACCGTCTTCGTTGAGGATGACCTGCAGGTCGAAGGAGCCGCTGGTGTTGGTTGACGTTACCCATTCGGGGACGTGGAACCAGGTCACGACGAACTGACGGTTGGGTGCCGTACCGATCGACGCCCATTTGACGTAGCAATTCGCATGGCCATTGCAGGTCGTCGGGTAGGTCGCCGAATCGGCCCTGTTGGTCGGATCCAGATCGACACCGAACACCTTCATGGTGTTGTTCATGGTGGCGACCGGATAGCCGTAGGGATAGGTCTGCGGCGGTCCGACACTCGCGGTACCGTAGCCGCACTCGGCGTTGTTGAACTGTAGCCGACCGTTGGTCTGGATGCGCAGTTGCGTGTAGCCGATAGTGCCGTAAACGAAGGTAAAACCGATCGGAATGAGGTCGCTGATGGTGTCGTCCAGCACGGGCGGCGTCGAACCGCAGCCACCACCGCCATTGAACTTGTAGGTCGGCGTGTTGTAGCCGATCCGGGTGTGGGTCGCGGGGTCGACCCAGCTAAACGGCGTCGAGGCGCTCTGGTAGGTTTGGGCGTGCGCCGGAACGGCAGACAGCCAGAGCCCGCACAGCAGGACGGCTACGCATCCAAGCCGTTTGCCCGCGCCGGCCACAAACGCCGGCGCGGCCGCGAGCCATGCTCCCCGCCACCCGCTCATCGGGTCGACACTGCGGCGCCCGCGGCGCCACTGCGCCGCGTTAGCCCAGCGAGATCGCCAACTACCGGGCGCAAACAACCGTTGCGTTCTGTGCCGTGCCGTTCTGGGCCGTGACGGTGCAGAAAACGGTGTTGTTCGTACCACTACAGTCGCCGGTGCCGGCAATCTGGAACTGGCTGTTGCTTGTCGGCGCCACGGCAACGAGCGTTACGCCGGTAACGAACGTACCCAGAATCGCCGACGTACAGACGTTGGCCTGATTGAGCACAGTCGCAGCGGCATTGTTGGCAGAGCGGGCTGCAAAGTTAATCGAGGTTCCGGAAGCGATTGAGCCCGCAACGCCCTGTGCGGCGGCGTTGGCCGCATCGGCACTGAGATTGATGAAGCGCGGCAGCGCAACGGCGGCGAGGATGCCGAGGATGACGATGACCACGACCAGTTCGATCAGGGTGAAGCCTTGCTGTATCTGCTTTTTCATGCTGTGCCTCCGTGGTGAGAATATGACTTTAGGAATAATAGAACGAATCAGCAGCCGTCGGTGGCGACGCGCACTTCCGCGCCAACGACGCTGCCCCCCTTGAGACCCGCCTCCAGGTAGGTCGCGCTGCAATTCGGCGTGCTGCCACCGCTGACTTTGAAGGTACGGCTGGGCACGCCGATGCCGAGACTGTTGGTGTCGCTGCCGTTGCCGGCGACCAGTCCGTCGCCCGCCAGGTTGATGTCCGCCGCCACGTCGATGCCGTCCGCCGCTGCGGCCGGATAATGATTGACGATGCGCACCCGATGTCCATCCATTTCCACCATCGGCGGCGTGTCGCGACAACTGACTTTCCCTGGAACAGGAGTGCCGGCCAGGTCGAGTTCGCAGCGGGCACGCGCCAGCGACGAGGCCGAGCGCAGCGAACCGTAGATGGCCATGGCTTTGGCGACGCGGGCATCACGCTGGGTTTCGATCAGGCGCGGCAGGGCGACGGCGGCGAGGATGGCGATGATGGCAATGACGACCACCAGTTCCATGAGCGTGAAGCCGGATTGGCGCGAGCGCATGTTCATTTCTTCATCGCCACCTTGCCAAGGTCCCACATGGGCAGGAAGATGCCGAGCGCCAGAACCAGCACCAGGCCGCCGAGCATGACGATCAGGATCGGCTCGATCTGTTGCGAGAGCGTCTTGAGTTCGTACTCGACTTCGCTCTGGTACATGCCGGCGATTTCTTCCATCATCTCGTCGATGGTGCCGGACTCCTCGCCGACGGCGATCATCTGTAGCACCACGGGCGTGAAGGCACCGGTGCCGATGGCGGCGCGCAGGATGGATTCGCCGCGCTCGACGCCGTCGCGCATCTGCTCGACCTTCTCGGAGATGAACGCGTTGTCCACGGTCTGCGCGACCGTGGTCAGCGCCTGGATCACGGGTACCCCGGAACGCAGCGCCAGCGCATAACTGCGCGCGAAGCGGGCCAGCGTCGCCTTGCGGATGATCTTGCCGGCGACCGGGATGCGCATCTTGGCCTCGTCCCACAGGTAGCGGCCGCGCGGCGTGCCGATCCAGGCGCGGAAGGCGAACGCGGCCGCGATTGCCCCGACCACGATGAAGTGCCACCAGGCGACGGTGAATTCGGAGAAGCCGATCAGCATGCGCGTCACCATCGGCAGTTCGGCGTTGAAGCCCTGGAAGACCTTGGCGAAGGTCGGGATCACCCAGACGTTCACCACGAACAGGGCCACGGCCATGGCGAGGATGACGAAGCTGGGGTAGCGCAGCGCCGACTTGACCTGTTCGCGCATGAAGCGCTCGAACTCCATGTGGTCGAACAGGCGCAGGAAGATCTCCTCCAGCCGGCCGGTCATTTCGCCGACGCGCACCATGGCGAGATAGAAGTTCGAGAACTCCTTGGGATGCCGGGCCAGCGACACCGACAACTCGCGGCCGCTGTCGAGGCTCTGGCGCACGTCGCCGAGGAGATTCTTCATCGCCTTGTTCTGGCTCGACTCCTGCAAGCCCGCCAGCGCACGCATGATCGGCACGCCCGCCTTCAGCAGCGTATAGAGCTGGCGGGTGAACATCAGGATGTCGACGTGGGCGACCTTCTCGGCGAAGAACTCCAGATTGATGGCGCCGCCACCAACTTTCTTTTCCGTGGCGCCGGCCGGCGCGGGCTTGATTTCCAGCGGCGTGATGCCGGTGCCGAACAGCAAGTCGGCCACCGCCGCTGCGTTGTTGCCGTCGAGCATGCCTTCGACGGCTTCGCCGGCAGAGTTGCGGCCGCGATAGGCGAACGCGGGCACTCCGCTAGTCCTCGTCCACCTGGCTGGAGATGCGCATCGCCTCTTCGGGCGTGGTGCGCCCCGCCGTCACCAGACGCACCGCGTCACGGCGCAGCGTCTCACCGGCCATCTGCTCGCGGCCGATGCGGATGAATTCGTTCGGATCGCCGTGGTTAACAGCCTCGACGAGGCTGTTGGTCATTTCCAGGAATTCGTACACGGCCTGCCGGCCCTGATAGCCGGTATTGGCGCAATGCGCGCAGCCGCGGCCGTGGCGGTACTGGACGCTGTCGACGCGGTCGCCGAGTTCGTAGCGCAACCACTCGCGCTCGTGCGGCGCCAGCGTGTGCGGCTCGGCGCAGGATTCGCAGATGACGCGGATCAGCCGCTGCGCCAGCACCATCTGGATCGAGAGCGCCACCATGTAGCGCGGCACGCCCATGTCGAGCAGGCGGATCGGCGTGGACAGCGCGTCGTTGGTGTGCAGGGTGGAAAGCACCATGTGGCCGGTCATGGCCGCGCGCATGCCGATTTCGGCGGTGTCCTGGTCGCGCATTTCGCCGACCAGGATGATGTCCGGGTCCTGGCGCAGGGTGCTGCGCAGCACGCGCGCGAACGAGAGGTCGATCTTCTCGTGCACCTGCACCTGGTTGAGGCCGGCGAGGCGGTACTCGACCGGGTCCTCGACCGTGATGATCTTCTTCTCGGGCGTGTTGAGTTCGTTGAGCGCGGCGTAGAGCGTGGTCGTCTTGCCGGAACCGGTCGGGCCGGTGACCAGGACGATGCCCGACGGACGATGGATGGCGGCGCGGAAGCGTTCCAGCACGCGCGGCGGCATGTTCAGACGGCCGACATCCATCAGCGCGGCGTTCTGCACCAGCAGGCGCATCACGACCGACTCGCCGAACTGGGTCGGCATGCTCGAAATGCGCACGTCGACCGGCGCGCCGCGCAGTTGCAGTGCGAAGCGGCCGTCCTGCGGCAGGCGCTTTTCCGAGATATCGAGGCCGGACATCAGCTTCAGGCGCAGCACCAGCGCGGTGGCGATCTTGGCGTCCGCTTCGGTCTGCACATGCAGCACGCCGTCGATGCGGAAGCGGATGATCAGCGACTTTTCCTGCGGCTCGACGTGGATGTCCGAGGCACGCATCTTCAGCGCCTCCTCGAACACGGTGTTGAGCAGCTTGACGACCGGCGCGTCCTCGGCGCCCGGCGCAAGCCCCAGCACCGAGCCGAACTCGAACGGAATGTCGCCCATCTCCTGGGTCAGTTCTTTCGCCAGGCCGGTGATTTCCTCGGTGCGGCGATAGACCCGGTCCAGCAATGGCACCAACTGGCTTTCGAGCACCACCACCAGTTCGATGTCGCGCCGGACGATCCGGGCGACCTCGTCGTAGGCGGTGATGTCGGTGGGATCGGCAAATCCGACGCGCAGCAGGCCGGCCTGATCGTCGAGCACGATGGCGCGGAAACGGCGCGCCTGCGGCTCGGGCAAGAGCTTGATGAGTTCGGGCCTGGGCTGGAAACTGCGCAGGTCGACGAACTCGGCGCGCAATTGGCGCGCCAAGGCCTTGGCGATGCCGTCTTCGGTGACGTAGCCGCTATCGACGAAAATGCGGCCGAGCTTGCGCCCGCTGCGTTTCTGTTCTTCGAGCGCGAGCCTGAGCTGCTCATCGGTGAGCAGCCCTTCCTGTATCAGCAAGTCACCCAGGCGTATGCGTTGTGGTGGCCGAGCCATCGGATATCCGGCGATTCCTATCTAAGGAAAAACGTGAAATGTTTTATGCAGCACAATGATTTAACGGCTAAAAATAGTACCAATTAAGCCGAATCGCAAGAAATACCCGCATTGCGGCTCACCGCAACTGTTGCGCTGACGCCAGTTTGCCCTGCGCCCAGGCTCGCAAATGGCCAAGTACACCCGTCAAATTGGCCCAATCCTCGGCCAGCTTGCTCTTCAGAATGTCGCGCCGTTCCGGCTCGGCCCGCAGGCAACGGTCTATCTGGTCATGGATGATTTCGCGCGCCCGTTCCTCCGCCGCCTGGGTGACATGGCGTTGCGCGTCGCGAGCAGGGTAGTCCTCGGCAAGGCGATACGGCAGCGGAATCGTTGCCAGCCTCGATAGTTCCCTGAGGCTGTCCGCCCGCTGGATGAGCGCAATCTGGCCTTCGCAACGGGAAACAAAGCGGCGCGATTCGAGCCGCAACACCGCCTGCTCTGCCGGATCGCCACGTGCCATGGACTCGTTTCCCCAATAGACTGGCGGCCATCCTAATCGAATTGCGCGGCCATGTTCCACATCGTCCTGTTCCAGCCCGAGATTCCGCCCAACACCGGCAACGTGATCCGGCTGGCCGCCAACACGGGCGCCGCCCTGCACCTGGTCAAGCCGCTCGGCTTCGATATCGACGACAAGTCGCTGCGCCGCGCCGGCCTGGACTACCACGAGTTCGCCACGATGAAGGTGCATGAGAACTGGCCGGCATGCCGGGCCGCGCTGGCGTCTGCGCGCCTGTTCGCGATCACCACCAAGGGAGAAACCGCCCTGCATGCGGTGCAGTTCCAGCCAGGCGACGGCTTCGTGTTCGGGCCCGAGTCGCGCGGCCTGCCGCCGGAAGTGCTGGCGGAGTTTTCCGCCGGGCAACGGCTGCGGCTGCCGATGCTGCCGGGAAACCGCAGCCTCAATCTGTCGAATTCGGTGGCGGTAGTGGTGTTCGAAGCCTGGCGGCAACGGGACTTTGCCGGCGGGAGCTAGAACTTACTCGGTCTTGGTGTCGCGGCCCATGAGCCGCTCGACGGTTTCGGCTGCCTTGATGCGGCCGTCGAGTACGGCGCAGACGGCTTCGGTGATGGGCATCTCGACGCCCAGTTCCGCGGCCCGCCGCAGGACTTCGCGCGCGGTCATCACGCCCTCGGCAACATGGCCGAGTTCGCGCTGGATGACCTCGACGGGGCGCCCGGAAGATAGCGCCAGGCCGACGCGACGGTTGCGCGAGAGATCGCCCGTACAGGTAAGGATCATGTCGCCCAGGCCCGCCAGGCCCATGAAGGTTTCCCGCTTGCCGCCGAGCGCGGTGCCGAAGCGGGTGATCTCCGCCAGGCCGCGCGTCATCAGCGCAGCACGGGCGTTGAGACCCAAGCCGAGGCCGTCGCACAGGCCCGTGGCGATGGCCAGCACGTTCTTCACCGCGCCGCCGACCTCGGCGCCGACGATGTCGTCGTTGGCATAGATGCGCAGGCGTGGCGTGTGCAGCGCCTCGGCCATGTCCCGCGCGAAGGCGAGGTCGCGCGAAGCAAGCGTCACCGCCGTTGGCATGCCCTTGGCCACTTCCTCGGCGAAACTCGGCCCGGTGAGCGCGCCGCAGAGGGCGGCATTGCCACCCTGCTCGACGACCTGATGCGGCAGCAGGCCGGTGCCGGCTTCCAGGCCCTTGCAGACCCAAAGGAAGGGCAGCCGGCCGGCGAGCACGCCGACTGTGCCGCGCAGCCCGGACATGGGTGTGGCAACGATCGCCAGGTCGGCGTCGGCGACCGCCAAGGCCATGTCGGCGCTCACGGTCAGATCGGCGGGCAGCGCGTGGCCGGGCAGGAATTCGACGTTCTCTCGCGCCGCGTTCATCGCCGCGGCATGCGCGGCTTGCCAGGTCCACAGGCGCACGGAATGGCGGCTGGAAAAGGCCAAGGCCAGGGCGGTGCCCCAGGCGCCCGCCCCCAGCACGGCGATCTTCATGAACTCAGAGTCCCCAGACCTGAAGGGCCTTGACGTAGCCCTGCTGGCCGTCGCGATGGCGCACCTTGACCCAGCCGGTCGGCCCGGCCTCGACGAAATCGAGCAGCACATCGCGCTCGGCCTCGAACACCAGCGCGGCGGCCTCTTCGGGCTGCGCGCGCACCTGGGCGCGTTCCGTCCGGACCATCAGGGTGCGCTTTTCGGAAAGCTGCCGCTTTTCGATCCAGGCCAATTCGCCCTTGGCGTCGCGCACCTTGACCCAGGCATCCAGCATGACCACCGTCTCGACCGGCGTGCCGCGGGCGATGGCGTAGAGCGGCTTGCCCTGCTGCGACGGCGCATCGTAGAGCAGCGCCGGCTCGACGACGGAACGGTAGTCGAGCGCCGCGGCGGGCAATGCCGCGATCAGGCCGAGGATCGGGACCGCCGACAGATGTCGCATGGTGTTACTGGATGGGCACGTCGTGCGGGCGTTGCTCCGCTTCGGCACGCTGGCGATAGACGGCCTCGAAGTTGACCGGGGCCAGCAGCACGGGCGGGAAGCCGGCGCGCGTGACGCAATCGGAGACCGCCTCGCGCGCATACGGAAAAAGGATGTTGGGGCAGGCGATGGCCACGATCGGCTCGATTTCCTGTTCCGGCACGTTCTGGATCAGGAAGATGCCGGCCTGGGAGACTTCGACCAGGAACTGCGTCTTGTCGCCGATGGTGGCGGTAATGGTGACGGTCAGCACCACTTCGAAGGTGCCCTCGCCGACTGCCGTGCCGGAAGAACCCATCTGCACGGCGATCTGCGCCGATTCACGTTCGAGGAAGCACTGTGGCGCATTGGGCAGTTCGAGCGAAAGATCCTTGACGTAGATCTTCTCGATGCTGAAGACGGGTTGTTGCTGTTCGCTCATGACGGTGGGACGCGGTAAGTGGAAACGAGCGGCGATTCTACCGCAGGCCCGATTGCCAACCCGTTACACCGCCAGCAGGGCATCGAGCTTCCCCTGGCGGTCGAGATCGTGCAGGTCGTCGCAGCCTCCGACGTGCGTTTCGCCGATGTAGATCTGCGGCACGGTGCGACGGCCGGTGCGGGCGATCATCTCGTCACTGCGGGCGGGTTCGAGGTCGATGCGAACCTTTTCGATCTCCGTCACGCCTTTGCGCTTGAGCAGCGCCTCGGCGCGGACACAGTACGGGCACACGGCGGTGCAATACATGAGAACGTTCGGCACGGCGTTCAACCCTTGGTGGTGACGGGCAGGCCGGCGCCGGTCCAGGCGCCAATGCCGCCGCTGAGATTGAATACCCGCGGAAAGCCGGCGCGCTGCAAGGTGCCGCAGGCATTCGACGAACGATTGCCGCTGGCGCAGCAAACGATCACAGGCTTGTCCTTGAACTTTTCCAGTTCGCTGACGTGCTTCGACAACTGGCCGAGCGCGATGTGGCGGGCGTTGGGGATATGTCCGGTCGACCACTCGCTGGTCTCCCGCACGTCGAGCACCAGGGCGTCCTCGCGGTTGATCAGCAGCGTCGCCTCGGAGACCGAAACACCCTTGCCGCCACCGCGGATGAACGAATTGACGAGCATGGCGCCGCTGACAATGGCGGCAATGACCCACATCATGTTCTGCTGCACGAATTCCATCTGGCCCTCTCAGCTCTTGTATCCCGCAACCCCGCAGAACACCTCGCGCATCAGCCCGATCAGTTGCAGGGTGCGCGGATCGGCGACGCGATAATAAACACGATTGGCATCCTTGCGCGTCTGTAGCACGCCTTTGTCGCGCAGGATGCCCAGATGCTGCGAGATATTGCTCTGCGAGGTGCCAACGGCATCGACGATGTCCTGCACGCAGACTTCCTCGTCGCCGACCACGCAGAGAATCTTCAGGCGCAACGGGTGGGATATCGCCTTCAACGACCGGGCGGCAGTTTCAATGTGATCCTGCTGGTCGATCAGATCATGAATCGCGCTGGTGCCCATGCCTTCCCCCTTCGCATTCCGGACAATGCAAATATTATAGAATACTGTTTTTGCGCTGCGGCGATTGGTTTTATCATTTGCGGCCTCTGCCTCCCATCCGCCCAACCTCCCATTCCATCATGTACAAGCTCGTCCTCCTCCGCCACGGCGAATCCGTCTGGAACCAGGAAAACCGCTTCACCGGCTGGACCGACGTCGGCCTGACCGACAAGGGCATGGCCGAAGCGAATACCGCCGGCAGATTGATGAAAGATGCCGGGTTCGCCTTCGACGTCGCCTACACCTCGGTGCTCAAGCGCGCCATCAAGACGCTGTGGACGGCGCTGGAAGTCATGGACCGGATGTGGATTCCGATCCATCACTCCTGGCGGCTGAACGAGCGCCACTACGGCGCCCTGCAAGGCCTCAACAAGGCAGAAACCGCGGTGAAGTTCGGCGAGGACCAGGTCAAGGTCTGGCGCCGTTCCTACGACACGCCGCCGCCAGCGCTGGCTGAGGGCGATCCGCGCATCGAGGCCGCCGATCCGCGCTACGCAAACCTGGCGACCGGCCAGTTTCCGCGCACCGAATGCCTCAAGGACACAGTCGCCCGCTTCCTGCCTTACTGGCACGAAACCATTGCACCGGCCGTCAAGTCCGGCAAGAGTATCATCGTCGTTGCGCATGGCAACAGCCTGCGCGCCCTGATCAAGTATCTCGACAACATCCCCGACCAGGACATCGTCGGCCTCAACGTTCCCACGGGTCAGCCGCTGGTCTATGAACTGGATGCCGACCTCAAGCCCATCAAGAGTTACTACCTGGGCGACGAAGAGGCGATCAAGAAGGCGATGGACGCGGTTGCCAACCAAGGCAAGGCGAAGTAGCGGCGCCGTTGTCGGCGTCCTTTTCGCGGTCATCTGCGGGACGACGCTCGCCGCTTCTCCGGCGACGCGCAAGGCGGAACTGAAGGAACAGCAGGGGGAAGTGCGGGAACGCATCGAGACCCTGCGTCGCGACCTGGCCAAGAGCGAGGAATCGCGCGCCGACGTTGCCGACCAGTTGCGCGAAACCGAGTCGGCGATATCGGACGCCAACCGCGGCATTCACCATCTTGCCGATAAGCGCATTGCCGTCCAGGGCGATATCCGCGGCCTCGAAAGTCAGTCGCGGCGACTCGCCGAGCAGACCGCAGTGCAACAGGAACACCTGTCGCGCCTGCTCTACCGCCACTACACGCTCGGCAGCCGCACCGAGATGGATGCCTTCAGCCTGCTGATGAGCGGTCGCGACCCCAATCAAGCGGCGCTTGACTATCACTACCTGAAGCGCCTGTCGCTGGCGAAAGCCGAACTGATCGCCGACCTGCGCGGCAAGGCCAGGGAAAAGAAACGCCTGGCCGAATCGGCACGGGAAAAAAACGCGGAACTGGCCGCCATCGAGGAGAAGCAGCAGCAGGCGCGCACCAGGCTGCTCGACCAGCAGAAGCAGCGTCACGCGCTGCTGGTCCGCACCGCCGACAAGATCAAGGCGCAGCGGAAGGAGATAGGCGCGCTACAGCGCGACGAGAAACGGCTGACCGATCTGCTCGCGAAGCTGGCCCAGGCCGCCAAGCGTCCGGCCAAACCGGCACCGGGCAGGAAGCCGTCCACCTCGGTTCGCAATGAACGGACGCCCGACCCGGCGCAAGCCGGCGGCGCTTTCGCGGCCTTGCGCGGCAAGTTGAGCCTGCCGGTACGCGGCGAGATTGCCAGCCGCTTCGGCAAGGCGCGTCCGGAAGGCGGCGCCACCTGGAAGGGATTGTTCATCCGCGCCACGGAGGGCGCCGAGGTAAAGGCGGTCGCCGCAGGCGAAGTAGTCTTCGCCGACTGGTTGCGCGGATTCGGCAACCTGATGGTGGTGGACCACGGTGATGACTTCCTCTCCGTCTATGGCAACAACCAGTCGCTGCTCAAGGAAACCGGCCAGCGCGTCGCGCCCGGCGAGGTCGTCGCCACGGTCGGCAGCACGGGCGGCAACCCGGAATCGGGTTTATACTTTGAGCTTAGACATCAGGGACAGGCATTCGACCCGATCCGCTGGGTCCGTCTGCGCTGATTCCCTTCTTCGACGGAGCATCCATGCGCAGCAAATTTCAGCAAGCCGGTCTGGTCCTCGTCGGCCTCGTTGCCGGCATCCTGATCAGCGTCCAGTTCTCGGCAGTGGCCCAGAAGGAAGCAGCTTCGCCGCTGCCGGTCGAGGAGTTGCGCACCTTCGCCGATGTATTCGGCGCCATCAAGCAGGGCTATGTCGAGCCCGTCGAGGACAAGAAGCTGATCACCTACGCGATCAGCGGCATGCTCGCCAACCTCGATCCGCACTCCGCCTACCTCGACGCCGAGGCGTTCAAGGATTTGCAGGTCAGCACGCAGGGCGAATTCGGCGGCCTGGGCATCGAGGTCGGCATGGAAGATGGCTTCGTCAAGGTCGTCTCGCCCATCGAGGACACGCCCGCCTATCGCGCCGGCATCAAGTCCGGCGACCTGATCATCAAGCTCGACGATACCCCCGTGAAGGGCATGACGCTTGCCGACGCCGTCAAGAAAATGCGCGGCAAGCCGAAGACCTCGATAAAGCTGACCGTGGCCCGCAAGGGCGAGACCAAGCCGCTCGAATTCGTCATCGTGCGCGACAAGATCAAGGTGCAAAGCGTCAAGTCGAAGCTCGTCGAGTCGGGCTACGGCTACCTGCGCGTCACCCAATTCCAGGAGGAAACCGCGGCCGATCTGGCACGGCATATCGACAAGCTGTACAAGGAGAAGGACAAGGACGGCAAGGTCGAACCGATCAAGGGACTGGTGCTCGACCTGCGCAACGACCCGGGCGGCCTGCTGCACGGCGCGATCGGCGTGTCCGCGGCCTTCCTGCCGGCCAAGACTCTGATCACCTCGACCGACGGCCGCACCGAGGACGCCAAGCGCAAGTATCTGGCGAGCACGGAAGATTACCTGCGCGGCCAAAAGGCGGACTTCCTGAAGGATCTGCCCGCCAGCATCAAGACGGTGCCGCTGGTGGTATTGGTCAACGGTGGCTCCGCCTCGGCTTCGGAAATCGTCGCCGGCGCGCTACAGGATCACAAACGTGCCGTGATCATGGGCACCCAGACCTTCGGCAAGGGCTCGGTGCAGACTGTGTTGCCGCTGTCGAACAACACCGCGGTCAAGCTGACGACCGCGCGCTACTACACGCCCAGCGGCCGCTCGATCCAGGCCAAGGGTATCGAGCCGGATGTCGTCGTCGAGGAAACCGCCAATGGCGACCGCCACGAGCGCCTGCGCGAAGCCGACCTCGATCGCCATCTCGACAACGACAAGGAAAAGCTGCCGGCCAAGGAAACCAGGGACGCAGACAAGCCGGCCAAGCCGCAAACGAAGAACGGCAAGGGCAAGAGCGGCAAGGACGACGACGAAGAGGCCGCCAAGCAGGCGCCCTTCGAAATCGCGTCCAAGAACGACTACCAGCTTGCTCAAGCCATGAATCTGCTCAAGGCCTGGCAGGTGATCAAGGCAAAATGAGACTCAACCCCGAGCAGGCACGGCTGATCAGGGACAAGGAGCGCGGCCTTTCGCGCCCCCACCCGCTGCTGCCGCAGACGGGGACGCGCAAGCACCGCGAAGTGCGCTTCGCCGAAGTGCCCTTGGGACAAGTGGAGCGGGCGTGGCTGCTGCTGGAGCGCCTCAAGGGGCTGGAACTGGCGTTCGGTTCCGCGCAATACAGCATCTCGCTTACCTACGAGATCGAGGAGCATACCCTGGAGGGCGTGGAAACCGCATTGCGTCACGAGGGTTTTCATCTCGACAGCTCCCTCTTCGCCAAACTGGTCCGCGCACTGGTCTACTATTCCGAGGACACCCAGTTGCGCAACATGCACGGTCCGCAGCGACTGATCAAGAAGTCGCACGAGGTCTATTCGAAGGCCTGGGAACACCATCCGCACGGCGATCACGACGACACGCCGCCCGAGCTGCGGGTCGATCGCTGAGATCGGGCCGTCCGACATGGACGACCGGCAACTCCTCCGCTACAGCCGTCACATCCTGCTGCCGCAAATCGGCGTCGAGGGCCAGGAGCGCCTGCTCGCCGCCCGCGCGCTGGTGATCGGCGCCGGCGGACTTGGCTCCCCAGCCGCCTACTATCTTGCTTCCGCAGGCATCGGCACGCTGGTGCTGGCCGACGGCGACACGGTGGACCTCACCAACCTGCAACGGCAGATCCTCCATCACACCGGCGCGATCGGCCAGCCAAAGGCCGAATCGGGCCGCGACACGCTGGCGCGCATCAATCCGGCGTGCCGCGTCGTACCGCTGCTGGAGCGGCTGGAGGGCGCCCGACTGGATGAGGAAGTCGCGGCGGCCGACGTGATACTCGACTGCTGCGACAACTTCGCCACCCGGCATGCCGTCAACCGCGCCTGCGTGAAGTTCGGCAAGCCGCTGGTATCGGGCGCCGCGATCCGGTTCGACGGCCAGGTTGCGGTATTCGACAGCCGCCGCGCCGATGCGCCCTGCTACCACTGCCTCTTCCCCGAGAGCGAAGATGTCGAGGAAGTACGCTGCGCGGTGATGGGCGTGTTCGCGCCGCTGACCGGCATCATTGGTACGGTGCAGGCAGCCGAAGCGCTCAAGCTCGTCATCGGCTGCGGCAACTCGCTGGCCGGCCGGCTGCTGCTGCTCGATGGCCTGGGCATGGAGTGGCGGCAGATCGCGGTGCCGCGCGACCCTGGCTGCGCCGTCTGCGCGGCGTACCGCCGCGGCTGACTTTCCGGGGCGCCGCTCAGGCGAAGCGCGCGCGCAGGAAGATGTCCGGTCCCAGCGCACGCCGCTCGACGACTTCCAGTCGACGCGCCTCTTCGAGGTCGAGGAGTTCGGGCAGGTCGAACATGCCGCGCGCCTGGTCGCCGATCAGCAGCGGTGCCTGATAGACCAGCAACTCGTCGACCAGTCCGGCTCGCAGCAGGGCACCGTTGAGGCGGGCGCCGCCTTCCACCATCAGCTCGTTGATGCCGCGCCGGCCGAGTTCGGAAATGACGCCGGCGAGGTCGACCTTGCCGGAACTGGCCGGCATGACCACCAGTTCCGCGCCCGGCAGGCTGCCGTCCATCGCCGAGAAGATCAGCGCCCCGTCACCGGCCAGCACCTTCGCCGTCGACGGCGTTTGCAGCCGGCCGTCCACCACGACGCGCAGCGGCTGTCGTTGACAGGGAACGTCGCGCACGGTCAGGCTCGGATCGTCGTCGATCACGGTGCCGCTGCCGGTCATGATCGCGCACGAGCGTGCGCGCCAGCCGTGGGCATGGCGGCGTGCCTCCGGTCCGGTGATCCATTGGGATCGGCCATTCAGCAGCGCCGTCTTGCCATCGAGGCTCGCGGCGACCTTCAGGCGCACCCAGGGGCGCCCGCGCGTCATGCGCGAGACGAAACCGACGTTGAGCCTTGTCGCATCTTCTTCCAGCAGACCGCTTTCGACCTCGATGCCCGCCAGCATCAGTTTTGCGAAACCTTCGCCCGCCACGAGCGGATTCGGATCGCGCATCGCCGCGACCACGCGGGCGACACCGGCGTCGACCAAGGCTTCGGCACAGGGCGGTGTGCGGCCGTGATGGGCACAGGGTTCGAGGGTGACATAGGCGGTGGCGCCGCGTGCGGCGGCGCCCGCATTGTGCAACGCATGCACTTCGGCGTGCGCCTCGCCGGCGCGCTCGTGCCAGCCTTCGCCGACGACGTTGTCGTCCTTGACCAGCACGCAGCCGACGCGCGGGTTCGGCGTAGTGGTGTTGAGTCCCTGCGCCGCCAGCCGGAGCGCACGGATCATGTACTCCCGGTCGGCGGTGGAAAACGTCATGTCCTCGGCGGGCGCTTGACGCGCGGCTTCTTCACTTCGCGGATGGCATCCGAGAACTCGTCGAGATCCTCGAAGTTGCGATAGACGGAAGCGAAGCGGATGTAGGCGATCTTGTCGAGCTTCTTCAACTCGCGCATGACCAGTTCGCCGACCCGATCCGACGCCACCTCCCGCTCGCCCAGCGTCACCAGCCGCTCCTCGATGCGATCGATGGCGGCGTCGACGCTCTCGGTCGTCACCGGCCGTTTGCGCAATGCCAGCGCCATGCTGGCCACGATCTTGTCGCGATCGTACTCGACGCGGCTGCCGTTCTTCTTCACCACCAGCGGCAGTTGCAGTTCGACGCGCTCGTAGGTGGTGAAACGCTTGTCGCAGGCGAGGCAGCGCCGACGACGGCGCACGGTGTCGCCTTCCTCGTTCTCGCGGGTGTCCACGACCTGCGTGTTCGGATCGGCGCAGTACGGACACTTCATGGTGTTTCGTTACGCTCCGTAGACCGGGAACTTCTTGCACAGCGCGCCAACCTCGTTGCGAACGCGCGTCAGCACCGTCTCGTCGGCAGGCTGATCGAGCACGTCGGCGATCAGGTTGGCGACCTGCTCTGCCTCGATCTCGGTGAAGCCGCGCGTGGTCATGGCCGGTGCGCCGATCCGGATGCCCGAGGTGACGAAGGGCTTTTGCGGATCGTTCGGGATCGAATTCTTGTTCACCGTGATGTGCGCCTTGCCCAGCGCGGCCTCGGCGTCCTTGCCGGTGATGTTCTTCGCTTGCAGATCGACCAGGAAGACATGCGATTCGGTGCGGCCGGAAACGATGCGCAGGCCGCGGCTCTTCAACACCTTGACCATCACCTGGGCGTTATCGATCACCTGCTCCTGGTAGGCCTTGAACTCCTTGGTCATCGCCTCCTTGAAGGCGACGGCCTTGCCGGCAATCACATGCTCCAGCGGACCGCCTTGCAGGCCGGGAAAGATCGCGGAGTTGATCGCCTTCTCGTGCTCGGCCTTCATCAGGATCAGGCCGCCGCGCGGACCGCGCAACGTCTTGTGGGTGGTGGAGGTGACCACGTCGGCGTGCGGCACCGGATTCGGGTAGAAGCCCGCGGCGACCAGGCCGGCGTAGTGCGCCATGTCCACCATGAAGATGGCGCCGACCGCCTTGGCGATCCTGGCGAAGCGCTCGAAATCGATCTTCAGCGCGAAGGCGGACGCGCCGGCAATGACCAGCTTGGGCTTGTGCTCGTGAGCCAGCTTCTCCAGCGCCGCGTAGTCGATGTCCTCGTGGGCGTCAAGGCCGTAGGGCACGACGTTGAACCACTTGCCGGATACATTGACCGAGGAGCCGTGGGTCAGGTGGCCGCCCATGGCCAGGTTCATGCCCAGAATGGTATCCCCGGGCTTGAGGAAGGCCAGGAACACGGCCTGGTTGGCCTGCGACCCGGAATTGGGCTGGACATTGGCGCAATCGGCGCCGAACAGCTTCTTGGCGCGATCGATGGCCAGCTGCTCGACGACGTCGACATGCTCGCAGCCGCCGTAGTAGCGCTTGCCAGGATAGCCTTCGGCGTACTTGTTGGTCAGCTGCGATCCCTGAGCCTCCATCACCGCCCAGGAGACGTAGTTCTCCGAGGCGATCAGCTCGATGTGATCTTCCTGGCGGCGGTTCTCGGCCTGGATGGCGGTCCAGAGCTCGGCGTCGACCTTGGCGAGGGTATTTTGTCTGGAGAACATGGCGGCGGCTTTCGTGGCAAGAGGGAAAACTACGATTTTATCATTCGGGGGATTCTTCCAGCGACCGCTCCAGGTGGCTTCTATCGGCCCAAGTCAGCAGGCTCCAACCGCCCTGCCCTACGTCGAACCAGTTCAGCGCGGCATTGGGGATCGTGAAATCGCGCGGCGCCGAAAGATCGCGGCCGGTGGCCCGCCGATAGCAGATGTCGAGTACGCCGCCATGGGAGACCAGCAGCAGCGTCTGGCCGGAATGGGCCGCCGCCAGCGCTTCGACGGCCGCGACGATCCGCGCTGCGAATGTCACCAGGCTTTCGCCGGTCTTGAAAGAATGATCGGGATCCCGCGCCAGGTAACGGGCATAGGCCTTCGGATAACGTACCGCGATTTCCGCCGTGGTGAGGCCCTGCAACACCCCGTAATGCCGCTCGCGCAGGCTCGCAGCCCGCTGCACCACCAGCCCCTGCCTACGGCCGATAGCCTGCGCGGTCTGCCAGGCACGGTCGAGATCGCTGCTGTATGCGGCATCGAATTCATGGCCGGCAAGCCCGTCGGCGGCGGCGGCGGCCTGGGCCAGGCCGGCGGCGTTCAGGGAAATGTCGATATGGCCCTGGATGCGCTTCTCGACGTTCCAGTCGGTCTCGCCATGGCGAACGATGCAGATGCGGGTGAGGCGGTTGCGGTTTTCCACAGCGGTACTGGCGGACCGAACGGTTAGAATGATGGCCGATCTTGACTGACCTGCCTTGCGGCGGGCGCCAATTCTAACGCCAAGCGACGGCTCAACGCCGCGGAGGGGACTCGATGAACGCCTTGCTCAGGCTCGCGTACGGCATCGACGCCGTCAGCGAGCGCATCGGAAGGATGGCAATCTGGCTGGTGCTGATCGTCGTCGTCATCAGCGCCGGAAATGCCATTTCGCGATTCGCATTCAACCTCAGCTCGAATGCGATGCTCGAGATCCAGTGGTACCTGTTCTCGGCCACCTTCCTGTTCTGCGCAGCCTACGTGCTGAAGAAAAACGAGCACATCCGCATTGACGTGGTGACCGGACGTTTCTCCGACCGGGTGCAAAACTGGATCGACGTCTTCGGCATCCTCGTCTTCCTTCTGCCGATGGCAATCATGATCGCCTGGCTGTCCTGGCCGGTATTCATGAACGCATGGAACTCCGGCGAAATGTCGCCCAACCCGGGCGGCCTGATCCGCTGGCCGGTACGCCTGATGATGCCCATCGGCTTCGCGCTCCTGATCCTTCAGGCGGTCGCCGAACTTGTCAAGCGGCTAGCGTTCCTGTCCGGCGCGGGCCCGAATCCACTCTCGAAGGCCACGAGCCCCAGTGCTGAAGAAGATCTGGCGGCAGAGATCAAGAAGCACCAGGTGGCACCCGAGGTGGTGAGCTTCGTCAAGGCCAACCACGAAATGGTCGAGGATCGGGAAGGAGAACGCAAGTGACCGAGTTCCTCATCGCCAACATGGCGCCGATCATCTTCGGGTCGCTGGTCCTCTTCCTCCTGCTCGGCTTCCCGGTCGCCTTCGCGCTTGCCGCCAACGGCATCATCTTCGGCTGGATCGGCATCGAGCTCGGCCTGTTCAACCCCGCCTTCTTCCAGGCGCTGCCGGAGCGCATCTTCGGCGGCATCATGAACAACGATACCCTGCTGGCCATTCCGTTCTTCACCTTCATGGGCCTTATCCTGGAACGGTCGGGCATGGCCGAAGATCTGCTCGAGACGATCGGGCAACTGTTCGGGCCGATCCGCGGAGGGCTCGCCTACGCGGTGATCTTCGTCGGCGCCATGCTCGCCGCCACCACCGGCGTGGTTGCCGCCTCGGTGATCTCGATGGGCCTGATCTCGCTGCCCATCATGCTGCGCTACGGCTATGACCGGCGCCTGGCCTCCGGCGTCATCGCCGCCTCGGGCACGCTGGCGCAGATCATCCCGCCGTCGCTGGTGCTCATCATCATCGCCGACCAGCTCGGCAAGTCGGTCGGCGACATGTACAAGGGCGCTTTCGTACCCGGCTTCGTGCTGACCGGCCTTTACCTGATCTACGTCCTCGGCATGACGCTGTTCAAGCCGCAGTCGGCACCCGCCTTGCCGCCCGAAGCGCGTGTTTTTCGCGAAGCCAGCGGCAGGACCGGCGGCATTTCGCTGCTGATCCTGACGGCGATATCGGCAGCAGCCGCCATCGGCTGGGCGATGAACCAGCCGGCTGACAAGGCGCTGGACGAGAAGATCGTCATCGCCATGTGCATCGGCATGGGCGTCGCATTTGCCGCCGCGGTCATCAACCGGGTAACGAAACTCGGCCTGCTGTCGAAGATGGCGGAAAAGGTTACCTTCGTGCTGATCCCGCCGCTGGCACTGATCTTCCTCGTCCTCGGCACCATTTTCATCGGCGTCGCGACACCCACGGAAGGCGGCGCCATGGGCGCCACCGGCGCGCTGATCATGGCCATCGCGCGCAGGCGCCTTTCGTGGTCGCTGCTCAAGCAGGCCATGGATTCGACGGCCAAGCTGACGACCTTCGTCGTTTTCATTCTGGTCGGCGCACGGGTGTTCTCGCTTACCTTTTACGGCGTCGATGGCCATCGCTGGGTCGAGCACCTGCTGTCCGACCTGCCGGGCGGCGAAATCGGCTTCCTTATCGTCGTCAACGTGCTGATCTTCTTCCTGGCCTTCTTCCTCGACTTCTTCGAACTGGCGTTCATCGTCGTACCATTGCTCGCCCCGGCTGCCGAGAAGTTGGGCATCGATCTGATCTGGTTCGGCGTGCTGCTTGCGATCAACATGCAGACGTCCTTCATGCATCCTCCCTTCGGCTTCGCGCTCTTCTACCTGCGCTCGGTGGCGCCGGTCCAGCGGTACAAGGATCACATCACCGGCAAGCTCACCGACCCCGTCACCACGGGCCAGATCTACTGGGGCGCGATTCCCTTCGTGGTCATCCAAGTCATCATGGTCGGACTGGTGATCGCCTTCCCGCAGCTGGTTGGGCACGACCCGGTGGTTGTCGTTCCGGAGGGCCAGGAGCAAGTCATCGACATCCAGAGGATGCTACAGGACGACGCGGCCGCCGATGCCGCCCGCGAAGCCGCGAAAGTCAGCCCGGGCGACACGCCAAAGTAGGGGTGCGATCTGGAAAGAAAAAGCCCCGCCAAAGCGGGGCTTTTTTTTGACCGTCTGTCGTCCTACTTGATGTGCGTCTGCAGGAAGGAGTCGATGCCGCTCTCGGCAACGCTGAACCACTGGTTGGTCACCTTCTGATACTTCAGGTAATCGTCGTAGATCTTCTTGAACGCCGGGTTCTTGGCCGACTCGTCCGAGTAGAGCTGAACCGCAGCCTTGTAGGCGCCATCAAGGATCTCGTTCGGATACTTCTTGAGCTTGACGCCGTTCTGGATCAGGCGCATCAGCGCGGCCGGGTTCTTGTGGTCGTACTCGGCCATCATCGTTACGTTGGCCTCATAGGCGCCGGCCTTGAAGGCTTCCTGGTATTCCTTCGGCAGCTTGGCCCAGGCTTCCTTGTTGATGAAGAAGTTGATGCCGGGGCCCGGCTCCCACCAGCCCGGGAAGTAATAGTTCTTGGCCACCTTGTAGAAGCCGAGCTTCTCGTCGTCATACGGGCCGACCCACTCGGCAGCGTCGATCGTGCCCTTTTCCAGCGCCGGGTAGATGTCGGAACCAGCAATCTGCTGCGTCACCATGCCCAGCGACGAGAATACCGTGCCGCCGAGGCCGGCGATACGCATCTTGATGCCCTTGACGTCGGCCAGCGAGTTGACCTCCTTGCGGAACCAGCCGCCCATCTGCACGCCGGTGTTGCCACCGAGGAAGTGCACGACGTTGTAGTTGCCGTAGAACTCGTCCAGCAGTTTGCCGCCGTTGCCATAGTAGATCCAGGCGTTGAGCTGGCGGAAGTTCATGCCGAACGGCACCGAGGTACCGAAGCCGAAAGCCTTGTCCTTGCCGACATAGTAGTAGGAGCAGGTGTGGCAGCACTCGACCGTGCCGTTCTGCGTAACGTCGAGCGCCTGCAGGCCCGGGGCGATTTCGCCGCCGGCGAACACCTGGATGTCGAATTTTCCGCCGGTGATCGCACGTACGCGGTTGGCCAGCACTTCGGCGCCGCCGTAGATGGTGTCGAGGCTCTTGGGGAAGCTGGAGGTCAGGCGCCACTTCACGGCCGGGGTCTGTGCTTGCACGGCCGGGGCGACACCTGCCGCCAGAATGCCGGTCAGGCCGGCCTGCTTCAGAAACTTGCGTCTTTCCATTCTCGTCTCCTGTATTGTTTTGACGGGCAATTCCAGCGGAAGCGGAACTGTGGGCCGATACTACACCCATCGCGAAAAAACAATGTTTCGGTAAACCGCAATCGTTCTCGGTTGCGGAAGACTCGGATTCCCGTATCGACTGATGGATCCGTTCAGTGGCGGCGCGGCGATGGCGAAGCGGCACCGCGGCCTTCGATGTGACGGAAGGTGATGCGCCCCTTGGAGAGATCATAGGGCGAGAGTTCCAGCGATACCTTGTCGCCGGCGATGATGCGGATGTGGTGCTTTCGCATCTTGCCCGCGCTGTAGGCAACCAGCATGTGGCCGTTCTCGAGCGTGACGCGAAAGCGCGCATCGGGCAGGACTTCATCCACCACGCCGTTCATTTCAATAAGTTCTTCCTTGGCCAAAAGTTTGCCTCCAGGCGAATGTGGAACAAAAAAGCCCGGCGGATGCCGGGCTTCTTACCGGGTGCTATCGGCATGGCGCCAAGCCATGCCGGACAGGCACTTACTCGGCCGGACGGATATTCGCGGCCTGCTTGCCCTTCGGACCGGTCGTGACGTCGAACGTGACGCGCTGACCTTCGCTCAGGGTCTTGAAGCCATTCGCCTGGATGGCGGAGAAATGGGCGAAGAGATCTTCACCACCGCCCTCGGGGGTGATGAAGCCGAAGCCCTTGGAATCGTTGAACCACTTGACGGTACCTGTTGCCATGTCTTGAAACTCCTGAAATAACGTAAAAAGAGGGAAATCCCTCGGGTAGAACGAAGATCAAGACGGCAGGGTGATGCAGGGAGATGCCGCGATAGCGGGTACTGAACCGAACAACAACAGCGCTACTCTTGAAGATCGCTGGCGCGCACTATGGACTGCAACGCGCTCAATTGCAAGGAAAATCTCATTTGCAACCGATGGTCGGCCCCGCCATCGCCACGACGGCCGGCTAGCCGTGCCCGGCAACGGGATCGCCGAGGCCGCGGCCCCACAACTCCAGCGGGTTGCCGACGGTACTCCGCAGAACCCGCCGAACGGTAGCGGCGGTCACGGGTCTTTCAAAGGAAATCTGTTGCGCGAACACCTGTCCTGGCAACCGGTAGAGCCAGATCCGCCGCCTGATCAGCATGCTTGCCTCCGGGGCGCCCGGGCTTGGCCCAGGATCATCTCTTGGGCTTCCTGCCAGGGCTGGCGGGCGGAATGTAGCCCGAAACCCGGCAGAGCATTGCCTCGATCGGCTTGCCTTCCTTGAACTGAATCGAGCGGCATACCAGAACATCGCCGTCCGCCGAAAGGTCGGCCAACTGCCGGCGAACCTTTTCGATCGGCATGCCGATCGCCGCGGCGATCTCGGTATCGAAACCCTGGCCGTGGTGCCGCAGGTATTGCAGTACTCCATCCAACTGAAGACCCCTTCATTCTAGGCTAACGATCGTCGGGCCAATGTACGCCCTTTTGCGCCGAATCGAGGGAATAATTGTGGTGCTACTGTCCTGCGACGGTCATCCGGTCGATCAGGATCGAGCCGCACTGCTTGGAGCCCCGGATCAGGACGTCGTTGCCGATGGCGACGATGCCGCGGAACATGTCCTTGAGGTTGCCTGCAATGGTGATCTCATGCACCGGGTAGGCAATCTCGCCGTTCTCGACCCAGTAACCAGCCGCGCCGCGCGAGTAGTCGCCGTTAACGTAGTTGATCCCGTGGCCGAGCACTTCGGTGACCAGCAATCCCGTGTCCATCTCCTTGAGCAGGCTTGCGAAGTCGTGCCGGCCCGGTTCCACGAGCAGGTTGTGGCTGCCGCCAGCGTTGCCGGTGGTCGTCATCCCCAGCTTGCGCGCCGAGTAGGTGGAAAGGAAATAGCCTTGCAGCACGCCGCCCTCGACCACCTCCCTGTCCCTGGTGACGACGCCGTCGTCGTCGAACGGGCTGGAGGCGAGTCCCTTGGGCAGGTAGGCGCGTTCGCTGATCCGCACGAAATCCGGGAATATCTGCTTGCCCAGGCTGCCGAGCAGAAAGGATGACTTGCGGTACAGCGCACCGCCGCTGGCGGCATGCACGAAGCTGCCGATCAGGCCGGCCGCGAGCGGCGCCTCCAGCAGCACCGGCACCTTGCGCGTCTTGAGCTTCCGCGCGCCCAGGCGGGCGAGCGTGCGGCGTGCCGCATAGTCGCCGATGCTTTCCGGCCGGGCCAGCTCGAGCGGATCGCGCAGGCCGGAATACCAGTCGTCGCGCTGCATGTCGTCGCCATCGCCGGCGATGGCGGAACAGGAGATGTAATGCCGCGAAGTCGGGTAGCCGCCCATGAAGCCCAGGCTGTTGGCGGAGACGAATTGCGACTGATGCACCGAGACGCTGGCGCCTTCGGTGTTGGTGATCATCGCGCTCACGTCCAGCGCCGCCTGCTCGCAGCGACTGGCGATGGCGATCGCTTCTTCGACCGGCAGATCCCACGGGAAATAAAGGCCGGGGTCGCGGATATCGTGCGCCAGCAGGGCGGCGTCGGGCAGGCCGGCGCAGTCGTCCTCGGCGGTAAACCGGGCAATCGAGAGCGCCGCCCCGACCGTCGAGCGGACGGCGTCGTCGGAAAAGTCGGAAGTCGAGGCGTGGCCGCGCCGCTGGCCGAGATAGACGGTGACGCCGATGCCCTTGTCGCGGTTGTATTCGATGGTCTCGACCTGCTGGCGGCGCACGGTTACCGACTGACCGAAGCCTTCGGAGACGTCGGTCTCGCAGGCAGTGGCGCCGCAACGCTTCGCCTCGTCGAGCACCTGCTGCGCCAGCGCTTGCAGGTGCGCGGGGCTGTAGCTGAAATCCTGTCCGGACATGAGTGGTGGCTGAGTGGCTGTGAAAGTTACAATGATACCCGTGCACCCCGAATACGACCCCGAAGACCCCCAGTCCGATCAGCCCGAGCGGCCCGGCCCGCCAAGCAAGTCGCAGCTCAAGCGCGAGATGGATGCCTTGCAGGCGCTGGGCGAGCGCCTGGTAGGGCTTGGCGCCGAACGGCTGGCAAAGGTCGACATGCCCGACGACCTGCGCGACGCCGTCAAGGACGCCCAGCGCTTTACCAAGCACGAGGCGAGACGGCGCCAGTTGCAGTACATCGGCCGCCTGATGCGCAACATCGACCCCGCGCCGATCCAGGCCGCGCTCGACGAGTTCGACGGCATCTCGGCAGTCGCCAAGGCGCGCATGCACGCGCTGGAGCGCCTGCGCGAGCGGCTGCTGGAGGACGAGAGCGTACTCAACGAAATCGCGCGGCGTACCGCCACGGCTGACTTTCAGCACCTGCGCCAGTTGCGCCGCAATGCGCTCAAGGAGCGCGCCGAGAACAAACCGCCGCGCGCCTTCCGCGAACTGTTCCGCGTGTTGCGCGAACTGGAGGACCAGGCAGATGACTGAAGAGCTGTTGATCGGCCTGGTCTCGATCTCCGACCGGGCCTCGAGCGGCGTCTACGAGGACAAGGGCATCCCGGCATTGCAGGAATGGTTCGCCGCCGCGCTGGTCTCGCCGTGGCGCATGGAATCGCGCCTGATTCCCGACGAGCAATCGGTGATCGAAGCGACGCTGATCGAACTCTGCGACACGGCCGGCTGCCACCTCGTGCTCACCACCGGCGGCACCGGCCCGGCGCCGCGCGACGTGACGCCCGAAGCGACACTGGCCGTCGCGCACAAGGTGATGCCCGGCTTCGGCGAACAGATGCGCGCCGTCAGCCTCAAGTACGTGCCGACCGCGATCCTGTCGCGGCAGGTCGGCGCCATCCGTGGGAAGTCATTGATCCTGAACCTGCCCGGCCAGCCGAAGGCGATCAAGGAAACGCTCGATGGCGTTTTCGCTGCCGTGCCCTATTGCCTGGACCTGATCGGCGGGCCGTACGTCGAAACCGACGAAGCAGTCGTCAAGGCCTTCCGGCCCAAGTCGGCGCAGCGGCCCACCCGGACTTAGGAAGCGCGCTTCGCCCGGCAGGTACCGATCACGTGGCCCGCACCCGTCTCGACCAGGGTGCCCGGCGCGAGCCGCCAGAAGTGGCCGCCGACATCGACCAGCAGCGGCTTCTGCTCTTCCCAGGCGGCAATGGACAGAGTCACCCTGACCTCGCCGCCTTCCTGCGGCGGATCCAGCAGCACCACAGGCGTCGGCAGCCCCTGGCTGTCGGCAATGTGGCCGGTCGGATTCTTGGACAGCGTTTCGATGCCGACGATGCCGATCGCCTCGGACTCGCGGCTGAAGCGGCGGACGATGCCCACCAGCCAGTTGCTGCCACCCTCGGGCTGCATGGCGACCAGCGAGCCGACACGCAGCCAGTCCTTGCCGACCAGCGACACCTGGGCGCCGATGCCGCCCTGGCTGACATCCTCGACCACCCAGCTTTCGGCGCGCTCGCCCTCGTCGTCGCCCTGCCCGATCAGATGCAGGCAGATGGCGTCGAGTCGGCCCACCACGGTCATGCGCGACTTGATGCGGCGCCGCTCGTGATGACGCATCGGCGGCTTGGGCGACCAGCAGGCGGCCAGGTGGTCGATGACCTGCATGACCAGCCGCGGCGAATACTGGGCACCGAAGTTGATCTCGCCCGGCAGGGCGCCGCGCGACTCGATGTTCGCGCGCAGTTTGCCGAGCGCATCCAGCGCCGAGCCGGTGCCGTAGAAACGCAGTGTCGGCGTGATTTCGGGAATGCGGGCCAGCCGCGTCGGCGGCAGCGGCTTGGCGGCGTCGACCCAATAGACGTTTTCCGGACGCGCCAGATCGGTGAGCGAGAAGTTCGGCAGCAAATGGGCGATCAAGCGCTCGGCGACCTCGATCTCGACCGGCAGCAGGTTGTCCGGCGACGAGGAATAGAGAATCAGGATGCGCAGGTACTCGGCCTCGGGCGTCGTCGTCGCGCTGCCAAAGAGGTTGACGCGCATGTCGGTCACTTGCGCCCGAACCGCTTCCAGCCAGGCTTCGCCGGCACTGGTCCAGAGCTCGCCGGTGATCGGGCCGTAACGGAACTGCTGCCACTTCAGCCGGCCGCCGCAAGCATTGAGGCAGCGCGCGCACAACAGAGCGATCTGCGGCTTGATGGCGGCCGCCACCTTCTCGTCGGCACGGCAACGGCTCAGCGTATCTTCGTAGGCCGCGGCGAGGCGGGTCCAATAGTTGTGATTGACGTGCCAGAGCCGGAATTCGTGGGCACGGGTCTGGCGCGGCGTCACCAAGTAATCGCGCGCCAGACGGCGGGTGTGCGGCAGCACTGCCTCGTCGATCTGGAGCAGCAATTCCAGCCGCCGTTCGGGCCGGAACTCGGTCGTCGCCATCAGCGATTCGTACCAGGCGGCGGCGCTCTCGAGCGCCACGGAGGCCTCCTGGGCGGGCAGGTCTTTCAGGACGCGCTGGACTTCAGCATCGTCGGCCAACGGATGGTCGACCTTGTTTCCGAACAGTTTCATCATGATGCCGGTGCGCTTCCTGAAGATTGAAACAACATGACCGCCTCTATCGTCTCATTCCGCGCCCGAGGCCGCAAGCAGAGTCAGTCCCCACGCCACGCCGAAGCCGGTCAGCCCGGTGGCGACGGCGCCCAGGCCGCCCTCGCAGTTGCACGCGGAAAGATCGACGTGCAGCCACGGGCTTTCGCCGACAAAGCGGCGCAGGAAGCGCGCGGCGAGGATGTGGTCGGCATCGCCGGTCAGCGTGCATTGCTTGATGTCCGCCACCTTGGAATCGAGCGCCGCCTCGTAGTCCTCGTCCATCGGGAACACACAGACGCGCTCGCCCGAGGCGGTCCCGGCCCGCGCCGCACGATGGGCGAGGTCGCGGTCGGAAGCGAAGACGCCGGAATAGCGATTGCCGAGCGCGGATACCATGCTGCCGGTCAGCGTGGCGAAATCGATCGTCAGATCGGGCTTGGCCTTCGTCGCCAGCACCAGCGTATCGGCCAGCACCATGCGCCCCTCGGCGTCGGTGTGCACCACTTCGATGGTGGTACCGTCGAGCGCCGTCACGACGTCGCCCTGCGTGTAGGCCTCGGGCGAGAGATGGTTGTGGGCAATGGCCAGCCAGACATCGAGCGCGACCGGCAACTTCAGCGCTTGCGCGGCATGCAGGATCCCCAGCGCCACCGCCGAGCCGTTCATGTCCTCGTGCATGCCGGCCATGTAACGCGCCGGCTTGAGGTTGTGACCACCCGTGT
Source organism: Rhodocyclaceae bacterium (assembly GCA_016880655.1). GTDB lineage: Bacteria > Pseudomonadota > Gammaproteobacteria > Burkholderiales > Rhodocyclaceae > Fen-999. The sequence goes on along the minus strand of JAEHDA010000051.1, from coordinate 10,087 downwards.
CGAAGCAGATGCCCTTGCCGACCAGCGCCACATGCTGCCTGGCATTCCTGGGTTTGTAGGTCAGATGCACGATGGCGGCATCTTCGTGGGCCGAGCCCTGCGCCACGGCACAGAAGGCGCCCGCCCCCATCTTCTTCAGCTTGCGGTAATCGAACTCCTCGATGCCCCAGCGACGGGCCTTCGCCAGGTCGCGAATGCGCCTGCGATACGCGGCCGGCGGCAGCTCGTTGGGCGGCAGCGCAGTGAGTTGGCGGGCCAGCACGTTGGCTTCGGCCAGCGCCACCACCTGCCCGAAATCGGCTTCCCCGGCATGCGGCGCCAGGATCGTCAGGGCCTGGAGAGCCTTCGCCGGTTTCTTCTTCTTCGCCGGCAAGGGTACGGCATTGATCAGGGCGACATAGGCCGCATCACGCACCGCATCGTCGGACACGTCGAGCGGAACGATGGCCAGCCCGGTCGGCGCCTCGTCGAGCAGCAGCATCACGGCCTTGCGCAGCGCCGTCAGGCGCTCAAAACGCGGCTTCGCTTCATCGACCATCACGCAGGCGGCGCGGCAGCCGTCTTCGAGATCGATGGCCAGCGGCGACTTGGCCAGTTCCTCGGCCTTCAGGTCGCGGCGCTTCAACACCGCCTGCCAGCGCGCACGCTCGGGCAGATCGCGGGGCAGCGTCTTGGCGACCGGCAGCAGGAACAGGAGATGCGACGCGGCGGCGTCGGGACGGACAATCAGTTTGGGCAGCGAAACAGGGGGCACGGGGCAATCCTTTAGAATGACCGGACGATTATAGACACGCCCGGATGCGCCTCCCATGCAACAGTATCTCGACCTCATGCGCCACGTGCTCGACCGCGGGCACGTCAAAGCCGACCGTACCGGCACCGGTACGCGCTCGGTGTTCGGCTGGCAGATGCGCTTCGATCTCGCCCAGGGCTTCCCGGCACTCACCACCAAGAAGCTGCACCTGCGCTCGATCATCATCGAGCTGCTCTGGTTCCTGCGCGGCGACACCAACATCGCCTGGCTGAAGGACAACAAGGTCTCGATCTGGAACGAGTGGGCCGACGAGAACGGCGACCTCGGCCCGGTCTATGGCCACCAGTGGCGCCACTGGCCGAAGCCCTCAGTTGACAACCCCAGCGGCGAAGTCGACCAGATCGCCGAACTCATCGAAGGCCTGAAGAAGAACCCGGATTCGCGGCGCCACATCGTTTCCGCATGGAACCCGGGCGACGTACCGAAGATGAAGCTGCCGCCCTGCCACGCGCTGTTCCAGTTCTACGTCGCCGACGGCAAGCTCTCCTGCCAGCTCTACCAGCGCAGCGCCGACATCTTCCTCGGCGTGCCCTTCAACATCGCCTCCTATGCGCTACTCACCATGATGGTCGCCCAGGTCGTCGGCCTCAAGCCGGGCGACTTCGTGCACACGCTGGGCGATGCACACCTCTACAGCAACCATCTGGAGCAAACGCGCCTGCAACTCTCGCGTACGACCAAGCCGCTGCCGAACATGCGCATCAACCCGGACGTAAAGGATATCTTCGCCTTCCGCTTCGAGGACTTCACGCTCGAAGGCTACGACCCGCACCCGCACATCGCGGCACCGGTGGCGGTCTGACATGATCCTCGTCGGCGACATCGGCGGCACCAATGCCCGGCTGGCGCTGACCGAAGCGGGGGCCACCGAGCCGCTAGAGGAGTGGCGTGTCGCCACGGCTGACTTTCCCGATTTCGCTGCGGTGCTGGCGGCCTTTCTCGCCAAGACCCAGGCACACATCACGTCAGGTTGCCTCGCCGTCGCCGGGCCGATCAGCGACGACGGCCGCCACGCAAGACTCACCAACTTGCCCTGGATCATCGACGCCGACGCGCTGGCAGCACGCTTTCGCATCGGCGGCCTCACGCTGGCCAACGACTTCGCCGCGGCGGCGATGGGCGTCACCGTCGCGCCGGCGGAAACCATCGTCTACCTACAGGAGGGCGAACCGCTGGTGAATGCGCCGAAGCTGGTGATCGGCGCGGGTACCGGGCTCGGCATGGCGATTCTGGCTTCGGACGGCCACGGCTGGCGCGTACTGCCGGGCGAAGGCGGTCACGTCGGCTTCGCGCCGCTGGACGAGGATCAGGATCGCGTCCTGCACGCGCTGCGCGCCGAGCACGGCCGCGTTACCGCCGAGCGTGTGATCTCCGGCCCCGGCCTTGCGGCAATTCACCGCATCATGGCCGGCGACGACCTCGATCCGGCCGAAATCACCCGCCGGGCCCTGATCGACGCCGACCAGCCGGCACTCGACTCGCTCGACATCTTCCTTTCCGCCTATGGCGCCTTTGCCGGCGACATGGCCATGGCCGCACTGGCGCGCGGCGGCGTCTATCTTGCCGGCGGCATCGCCGCCAGGCTGCTGCCGGTCCTGCCAGCGAGCCCCTTCCTGGCGGCCTTCAACGCCAAGGCCGAACACGCCGAACTGGTACGGCGGATGCCTGTCGCCGTCGTCACCGACCCGTCGCTCGGACTGCGCGGCGGCGCCTGCCTGGCAAATCCCCGTGCTTGACGTTGGCATTGCATTGGAGCAATACTCCTGCAACAAAAAAAGATAACTATTTCACGAGATTTGCACAGGAGACAGCGATGGCAGCCACGGCCAAGACCAGTGTTACCCCCAAGAAGAAGACGGTGAAAGCCGCGCCGGCAGCGACTGCCGCGAAAACCAGGACGAGCAGCAAGCCCGCAGCAACGGCCACGAAGGCAAAGCCCGACGCCAAGCCCGCCGTAACGGCGAAGAAGTCGCCGACCAAGACGGCTGCAACCGCGAAGCCGGCAGTCGCCAAGGCCAGGATCAAGCGTGTCGATCCTGGCCAGCGCCGCAACTACATCGAAATGGCCGCCTACTACATCGCCGAGCGACGCGGCTTCATCGGTGGCAACGAGGCCGACGACTGGGCAGCCGCAGAAATCGAAATCGACCGCCTGCTCAAGGAAGGCAAGCTCAACGGCTGACCAGCACCAGGCCCGCGAGCGGCGGCAGCGTCAGCACCAGCGACGCCGGCCGGCCCATCCATGTCTGGTCGCTGGCCGTCAGCACGCCGTCGTTGCCCAGGTCGCCACCGCCGTAGTGGCGTGAATCGCTGTTGAAGCACTCGCGGTACTCGCCCGCCTTGGGCACGCCGATGCGGTAGTCCCGTCGCGGCACGGGCGTCAGGTTGAGGATCACGATCGCGAAGCTGCCGTCGCGTGCCCAGCGCAGCCAGCTGATCACCGACTGGTCGGCGTCGCGACAGTCGATCCAGGAAAAGCCTTCCGGGACGAAATCCTGGTCGTGCAGGGCAGGCATGCCGACATAGAGATGATTGAGATCACGCACCAGACGCTGCATGCCCTGATGCAGCGGCCATTGCAGCAGATGCCAGGGCAGTTCCTCGCGGTCGCGCCACTCATGGCCCTGGGCGATCTCGCAGCCCATGAACAGCAGCTTCTTGCCTGGCGTGGTCATCTGGTAGGTCAGCAGCGTGCGCAGGTTGGCGAAGCGCTGCCACTCGTCGCCGGGCATCTTGCCGAGCAGCGAGCCCTTGCCGTGTACGACTTCGTCGTGAGAAAGCGGCAGTACGAAGTTTTCCGAGTAGGCGTAGAGCTGGCCGAAGGTCAGCCGCTCGTGATGGAAGCGACGATGGATCGGGTCCTTCGACATGTAGTCGAGGGTGTCGTTCATCCAGCCCATGTTCCACTTCATCGAGAAGCCCAGCCCGCCGAGATAGACCGGGCGGGACACCATCGGCCAGGCGGTCGACTCCTCGGCGGCGGTCAGCGCGCCGGGAAACTCGCCATGCACCATCTCGTTCAGGGCACGCAGGAAATCGATGGCCTCCAGGTTCTCGCGGCCGCCGAACTTGTTGGGCAGCCACTCGCCGGCCTTGCGCGAATAGTCGAGGTAGAGCATGGAGGCGACGGCATCGACGCGCAGGCCATCGACGTGGAATTCCGACAGCCACCAGTGCGCCGAGGAGAGCAGGAAAGAGCGAACCTCGTTGCGGCCGTAGTTGAAGATGTGCGTGCCCCAATCCTGGTGCTTGCCCAGGCGCGGGTCTTCATGCTCGTAGAGCGCCGAGCCGTCGAAGTGGGCAAGCGCCCAGGCGTCGGCGGGGAAGTGGCCGGGCACCCAGTCGAGCAGGACGCCGATGTCGGCCTGGTGCAGCGCGTCGATGAGCGCCTTCAGTTCGTCGGGCGTGCCGAAGCGCGAGGTCGGCGCGAAGAAGCCGGTGCACTGATAGCCCCAGGATTCGTCGAGCGGATGCTCCATCAGCGGCAGGAACTCGACGTGGGTGTAGCCCATGTCCACCAGATACGCGGGCAGTCGCTCGGCCAGCTCGCGGTAGCTGTAAAAGCGGCCGTCCGGATGCCGCATCCACGAGCCGATATGCATTTCGTACACCACCATCGGCGCATGCAGCCAGTCGCGCCGGGCACGGCGATCGAGCCAGTCGCCGTCGTTCCAGGCGTAGCTAGAATCGGCTGCGGCGCGCGCCGCCGTGGCCGGTCGTTTCTCGAAGGCGCGGGCATACGGGTCGGCCTTGGCCATCACCGCGCGGGTATGGCGGTTGCGTATCTCGAACTTGTAGAGGCTGCCCGCGGGCAGGTCGGGGATGAACAGCTCCCAGACACCCGAAGCGCCCAGCGAACACATCGGATGCGTGCGGCCATCCCAACGATTGAAGTCGCCGACCACGGAGACGCGCTCGGCACTGGGTGCCCAGACGCGGAAGCAGACGCCGGCAACGCCGCCGCGTGTCTGCACCTGCGCGCCGAGCAGGCGATAGGCCTGCGAGTTCACGCCCTGGTTGAAGAGATAAAGATCGTGGCTGGCGTCGCCGGGCGGGAAGGCGTAGGGATCATGGCAGATCCGTTCCGCGCCGTCCTCGACGACTTTCAGGCGATACGGCAACGGCAGCGGCGTGGCGTACCGCAACTGGAACACGTCGGTAGCGCCAGCGCGCGACAGGGCTTGCCAGCCGGCGCCGGTCTCGACCGCCACCGAGCTCGCATGCGGACGAAAGACGGTCAGGCGCCAGCCTTCGCCGTCGGCGTGCACGCCCAGAATCCGGAACGGATCGTGTTCCCGGCCTTCAATGAGTGCATTGAATGTTTTGTCAGGCATTTTCTCGATCATTGGCCATAATTAGAGTTTGGAGAGGAGGATACCCCATGCAGCAAGACCTGGCATCGAACGACCCGCACGATACCCACGGCCGTTTCGTCAGTCATCTGACTCGCAGTACCTTCGCCATGGTCCTGGCCGGCGGCCGCGGCAGCCGCCTGATGCAGCTCACCGACTGGCGGTCGAAGCCGGCCGTACCTTTTGGCGGCAAGTTCCGCATTCTCGATTTCACGCTTTCCAACTGCGTCAATTCCGGCATCCGCCGCATCGGCGTCGCCACGCAGTACAAGGCGCAAAGCCTGATCATGCACCTGCAGCGCGGCTGGAGCTTCCTCGACGGCCGCTTCGACGAATTCATCGACCTCCTGCCCGCGCAGCAGCAGATCACCGAGAACTGGTACCAGGGCACCGCCGATGCGGTGTTCCAGAACCTCGACCTGATCCGCCGGCGCAGTCCGAAGTATGTGCTGATCCTTTCCGGCGACCACATCTACAAGATGGACTACGGCCGCATGCTGGCGCAGCACGCGCAGTCGCAGGCCGACATGACGGTCGCCTGCATGGACGTGCCCATCGAGGAAGCCAGCGCCTTCGGCGTCATGGGCATCGACGACCAGCAACACGTCACCAGCTTCCTCGAAAAGCCGAAGGATCCTCCCGCCATGCCGGGCAGGCCGGACCGGGCTCTGGCGAGCATGGGCATCTATGTCTTCAACGCCGAATTCCTCTTCGAACAACTGATCCGCGATGCCGACGATCCCAAGTCGTCGCACGACTTCGGCAAGGACGTGATCCCGAAGTGCGTCTCCCGCTACCGCTGCTTCGCCCACAACTTCGCCGACAGCTGCGTCGGTGTCACCGACAGCGGCACGCCCTACTGGCGCGACGTCGGCACCGTCGATGCCTACTGGGAAGCCAACATCGAGCTGACCAAGGTGACGCCCGAGCTCAACATGTACGACCAGGAATGGCCGATCTGGACCTACCAGGAACAACTGCCGCCGGCGAAGTTCGTCTTCGACGACGACGATCGCCGCGGCATGGCGATCGACTCGCTGGTCTCGGGCGGCAACGTCATCAGTGGCGCCGCGGTGCGCCGCTCGCTGCTGTTTTCCAGCGTTCACGTCCATAGCAAGGCGGTGGTCGAGGATTCGGTGATCCTGCCCAAAGTCGACATCGGCGAAGGCGCGCGGCTGCGCCGCGTCGTGGTCGACAAGCATTGCCAGATCCCCGCCGGGATGAAGATCGGCTTCGACCCGATCGCGGATGCCAAGCACTTCCACGTCTCGGCCCGCGGCGTCACGCTGGTGACGCCCGAGATGCTCGGTCAGCGCATCCACCAGATTCGCTAGGTTCGCCAAAGATGTCCGACAAGCGGCTCGACCTGGTTTTCCTCTGGCACATGCACCAGCCGGATTACCGCGACCACTCCAGCGGGGAGCATGTGCTGCCGTGGGTGTATCTCCACGCCATCAAGGACTATGCGGACATGGCCGGCCACCTGGAGCGGCATCCGGGCGTTCACGCGGTGGTCAATTTCGTCCCCGTGCTGCTCGACCAGATCGAGGACTACTGCCGGCAGGTCGACTCGGGGGAATACCGCGAACCGCTGTTGCGCCTGCTGGCGACGCCGGACCTGACGCATCTCACGACGGCCGACCGGGAACTGCTGCTGGAGGCCTGCTTCCGCAGCAACCATCACACCATGCTGGCGCCTTTCCCGCGCTACAAGCGCCTGCACGATCTCTACGAACGCCTGGCGCCCGAGGGCGACGCGGCGCTCGCCTACCTTTCCGGCGACTATTTCGGGGACCTGGTCACCTGGTATCACCTGGCGTGGATCGGCGAGACCGAGCGGCGGCGCCAGCCGCTCGTCGCCGAACTGATGAGCAAGGGCGAGGGTTACGGACACCCGGAACGGCTGGCGCTGCTGCGGGTGATCGGCGACATCATGCGCAGCCTGGTGCCGCGTTACCGCACCTTGCAGGAGCGCGGCCAGATCGAACTTTCCGCCACACCCGACACCCACCCGCTGGCACCGCTGCTGCTCGACTTTCACTCCGCCCGCGAAAGCCTGCCCGAAGCGCCGCTGCCGCTGGCCAGCACCTACCCGGGCGGGCGCCAGCGCCTCGTCGCGCACATCGAAGCGGCGCGGAGATCGCACGCACGGCGCTTCGGCGTGCCGCCCACGGGCATGTGGCCGGCCGAGGGCGCCATCTCGACCGGGGTCGTGCAGCAGCTTGCCGCCCACGGCTGCGCCTGGCTCGCCAGCGGCGAGGGTGTGCTGCGCAACAGTCTCGCCAGCCACGGCGGCAATGGCCACCGTGCCGCCTACCAGCCCTGGGCCTTGCCCGAGGCGCCCGGCATCACGCTGTTCTTCCGCGACGAGCGGCTTTCCGACCTGATCGGCTTCGAGTACGCCAAATGGCACGGCCGCGATGCCGCCCAGCACCTGATCGGCCAACTGGAGGCGATCCTCGCCGACAGCCCGCCGGGCGAGCGACCGGTGGTAAGCATCATCCTCGACGGGGAAAACGCCTGGGAGCACTATCCGTACAACGGCTTCTTCTTCTTCGAGGATCTCTACGGCCTGCTCGAAAAGCATCCGCGCATCCGCACCACCACCTACGCGGAAATCCTCGCCCGGCCTGCCGCCAGCCGGCCGCACGCGGCGCAGCTCACCGGCCTGACCGCGGGCAGCTGGGTGTACGGAACGATGTCGACCTGGATCGGCGACACCGAAAAAAATCGCGCCTGGGACCTGCTCTGCGCCGCCAAGCAGAGCTACGACATGGTGGTCGGCAGCGCTCGCCTCGCGCCCGCAGAGTCAGCGGCGGCGGAACGCCAACTGGCGATCTGCGAAAGCTCCGACTGGTTCTGGTGGTTCGGCGACTACAACCCGAGCCAGGCGGTCGCCAGTTTCGACCAGCTCTATCGCCGCAATCTCGCCAACCTCTACCACCTGCTCAAGCTGCCGCCCCCGTCGCAACTGGACATGCCGATCTCGCGGGGCAGCGACACCGCCGAAGGCGGCTCCATGCGCCGGGCTCTGGAACACCGCTGATAACCCGCCAACCCCAATGACACAGCCCATCTCCCTGCTCTTCGGTGTGCATGCCCACCAGCCGGTCGGCAACTTCGACTTCGTGATGGAAGAAGCGCACGTCCGCTGCTACCGCATGTTCCTGCAAACGCTGGAACGTTATCCCGAGTTCCGCTTCAGCGTGCACTTCTCCGGCTGGCTGCTCGACTGGCTGATCGAGCGTTATCCCGAGGACATGGAGCGGCTGGCGATGATGACCCGGCGCGGCCAGGTCGAGTGGTTTGGCTCGGGTGACTGCGAACCGGTGCTCGCCTCGATTCCGCACCGCGACCGCGTCAGCCAGATCAGGACGCTCTCCGACAAGATCGAGCGCATCTTCGGCCAGCGGCCCAAGGGTGCCTGGCTCACCGAGCGCGTCTGGGAATCGGCAGTGGTACCCTCGCTCGCCGACTGCGGCATCGAGTACGTGGCGGTCGACGACTACCATTTCCTGTGCGCCGGCGAACCTGCCGGCAAGCTCGACAGCTTCTTCACCACCGAAGAGGACGGCCGCAGGCTCGACCTCTTCCCGATCTCGGAGCAGGCCCGCTACCGCCTCCCTTTTTCGCCGGCCGAAGCGGCGGTGACCTGGCTCGAACACCAGGCGCGCGAGGGTCATCGCGCCGCCGTCTACTTCGACGACATCGAAAAGTTCGGCATCTGGCCCGAGACCTTCCACTGGGTGTACGAGCAGGGCTGGCTGACGCGCTTCATCGAAGGCGTGCTGGCCTCGCCCCTGATCAAGACCGACACCTACGCCGATTTCCATTCCCGTCAGCCGACGCGCGGCATCGTTTACCTGCCGACCACCTCGTACATCGAGATGAACGAATGGACGCTGCCCGGCCCGGCCGCGCGCGCCTACCACGCCCTGCTCGAGCAGGAGAAGCAGGCCGGCCGCTTCGAGCAGCGCAAGCCCTTCCTGCGCGGCGGCATGTGGCGCAACTTCTTCATGCGCTTCCCCGAATCGAACTGGATGCACAAGCGCATGCTCGACGTCTCGGCGAAACTGGCCGCGCTGCCGTTCGCGCAGCGCACGCCCGAGATGCAGGAAATGCTGCACCGCGCCCAGGCCAACGACGCCTACTGGCACGGCCTGTTCGGCGGCCTGTACCTGCCGCATCTGCGCCGGGCCATCTGGAACAACCTGCTGGCGCTCGAAGCCGAAATCCTCGGCGTGTCGCCACGGCTGACTTTCGAGCGGCGCGATCTCGACTGCGACGGCCATGACGAACTGTTCCTGCGCGGCGACGACCTGCTCGCCGTGGTCCGCACCGACGGCGATGCGGCGCTGGTCGAGCTGTCCAGCCTCGCCCTGGCGCACAACTTCGGCGACACCCTGCGGCGCCATGACGAGGGCTATCACGACAAGCTGCATGCGGCGCATGGCCAGGCCGAAGACGGTGCGCAGCACGGCGGCATCAATTCGGCGCATGACCGCGTCGCCTTCCGCCACGCCATCCAGTTGCAGGACGCCGAGCCGGACACGCGCGCGCGCGGCATGTTCGACGACTGCTGGTACCCGACCGAGGGCCCGCCCCGGCCGATCAACGACTATCGCGAAACCGGCGAGGCGGCGTTCTCGACCGTGGCGTGCGCCGGCAACCTGACCAAGACCTACCGCATGGACGGCAACCGCTTGACGGTGCGCTATCGCAGCGCGGCCGCGATCGGCCACGTCGAGATCCGGCTCAACGTCGCCATGCCCAGCTGCGACGGCTACCTGGGCCGCTACATCCTGGAGAACGGCGACGTGCCCTGCGGCTTCGGCGACCATCTCGAATTCTCGGCCACCCGCCGCCTGACGCTCGACGATGGCGTGCTTCAAGGCAGCCTGGTGATCGAAGCGAGCCAGGC
>JAEHDA010000312.1 GCA_016880655.1 Rhodocyclaceae bacterium | reverse complement strand
GCCACGCCGTGACGCTGTTCGCCCGCGTTGAAACGAGCCTCCAGGATGTCGGCCCAGGCCGCAAGCCAGCCATTGACGCGATCGACGGCCACCGGTTTGGCCTGTTCGAGCAAGAGGGCGAGGATGATGGAAATGAGAGACATGGCCGCAGCCTGATTCGATGCAGCGAAGATATCACATGCCGCCGGACAGCAGCTCCCGCAGGTTCACCAGCATGCCCGCCGTGGCGCCCCAGATGAAGCGGTCCTGCCAGGGAACGGCCCAGTATTCGCGCCAGGCGCCGCGATACTCGATCTGGTGGCGGCGGTAGTTGGCGGAGTGCAGCAGGAAGTCGAGCGGCGGCTCGAAGACGTCGGCCACCTCGAAGTCGTCGAGCTTGAGATCAAGCGGCGGCGTCACCAGGCCGACCACGGGGGTTACCGCAAAACCGGTGCCCGTCCGGTATTCGTCGAGGAAGCCGAGAATCTCGACTTGCGCCGGGTCGAGCCCGATTTCCTCGCGCGCCTCCCGAAGCGCCGTCGCCGTGGCGGAATCGTCGGCGGGTTCGCAGCGGCCGCCGGGGAAGCTGACCTGACCGGCATGGTCGCGCAAGTGCGCCGTGCGCTGGGTGAGCAGCACCGTCAGCGCCGAAGGGCGCAGTACGATGGGCACCAGCACCGCTGCGGCCACCAGGTCGCACGGCTCGGCAAGTTCGGAGCGCAATGTCGGCGCCGGCGCCGCGGCGAAGCGCTGCCGCAACCAGTCCGCGGTCAGCGGCGTCATCAGTAGCGCTTCTTGAGGGTCATGGTCTGCCCCTCGCGCTTCATTTCCATCCGGTTGAGGAAGCTCATGCCCAGCAGGGCAATCGGCAGGTCGTGTTCATGCACGGAAGCGTCGACCTGGTTCAGCAGCAAGTCGCCGACCCGCACCGAGTTGAGCGTCACCCGCCAGACCCGAACCGCGCCGTTCGCCGTCATCGACATTCCCATCTGCCCCTTCTGGTAGTCGACGTTGGCGCGAACGGCGTCCGACTTGCCGATGGAGATCATCGTGGCGCCGGTATCGACCAGGAAGCGCATCGGTGCGCCATTGATGGTGCCGATGGTGACGAAGTGGCCGTTCGGATCTGCCGTCAGCGTGGTGACCGTGCCCGACTGCTCGTCGCGGCCAGCGGTTACCGCATTCTGGCCAACCATCAGCCGTTGCTTGCGGCCGTCGATTTCGAATTGCGCCGCACCGTTCTCGACCGACAGCAGCTTCACGCCGTCCGCGGTCTTGACCCCGATCGGAATCGACTGCGGCCTGCCGCCGTCGATGACGACCAGCGCCTTGCCGGAGTAAAGGCCGACCAGCGCGACATCGGTCGCCGAGGCAACCGAAGCCGCCGCAAGCATGGCCAGCGCTGCGATAGAATCGGCGCACCGCCACCGTCTGGAATTCCTGAAATCGCCCATGAAACCCGTCGCCATTTTTCGTCACAATCCAGGAGAAGGTCCGGGCTATTTTGCCACATTCCTCGATGCCCACTCGGTACCGTGGACGCTGGTCAAGGTCGATGAGGGAGCAGCCGTTCCCGCCGCTGCGGACAGTTTTTCGGGACTCTGTTTCATGGGCGGCCCGATGAGCGTAAATGACGACCTGCCCTGGATTGCGCATGCGTGTGCGCTGGTCCGGCAGGCCGCCGAACGGAACATTCCCGTCATCGGCCACTGCCTGGGCGGACAATTGATGAGCAAGGCGTTGGGTGGGGCCGTGACGAAGAATGCCGTCAAGGAACTGGGCTGGGGAAAAGTCAGCCGTGGCGATACGCCGGCTCGGGACTGGCTGGGCAACATCGAGTCCTTCGAGGCCTTCCATTGGCACGGCGAAACGTTCTCGATCCCGCCCGGCGCAACGCGCATCCTCAAGAGCGACTGGTGCGACAACCAGGCCTTTGTCATGGGCCCGCACTTGGGCATGCAATGCCACGTCGAGATGACTGACGCGATGATCCGGTTGTGGAATCGCGCCTGGGCCGACGAGAAGGCCGCGCCCGGCCCGTCGGTGCAGCGTCCGGAAGAGATGTATGAACGCATCGACGAGCGCATCGCCGCGATGCGCATCGCGGCCGACACGCTCTACACCCGCTGGATTGCGGGGCTCAAGGCCTAATCTCGGAAGTTGCCGTAGACCAGCGGATAGTCAGTGACGGACTTCTTCACCAGCGCGATCGCTTCCTGGAGCATGTCGCGCTTGGCGCCGGTGACGCGCACGGCGTCGCCCTGGATCGTGGCCTGAACCTTGAGCTTGCTGTCCTTGACGAGCTTGACGATCTTCTTGGCCAGCTCCTGATCGATGCCGGACTTGATTTTCAACTCCTGCTTCGCCTTGTTGCCGGAGATGGACTGGAGATCGCCGATATCGAGCCGTTTGGTGCTCTCGCGGCTCTTCTTTTCCATCTCGGGAAACAGGATGTCCTTGACCTGGCCGACCTGGAACTCGGAATCGCCAAAGACAGTGATCGCCTTGTCCTTCTCGTTCAGTTCCAGCTTTGCACTGGTGCCCTTGAAGTCATAGCGGTTGCCGACCTGGCGGCCCGCCACATCGATGGCGTTCTTCAACGCCACCATATCCGCTTCGGAAGTGATGTCGAAGGAAGGCATCGCCGGCTCCCGTCAGAAATGGCAAACGTAGTGGTAAGGCTCGCCCGTCACTTCGATGTCGAACGACGAGTTGCCGGGCACATCGAACCGCTGGCCCTCGCCGCAGGGCTGCCAGTCGCCCCCCTTGATCCTGTAGCGGCAGGAGCCGGCCACGGTTTCCATGATTTCCGGCACGCCGGTGTTGAAGGTCAGCGCGGCGGGCAGGATGACGCCGACGGTCTTCTTGGTACCGTCGGGGAATTGCACGGTGTGGCTCACGCACTTGCCGTCGAAGTAGACGTTGGCCTTCTTGACGACGGACACCTTGTCGAACTCGCTTGCCAAACTGGTCATTTCATATCCCCCACAATTTCTGAATGATGGCCTTGGCGACGAAGCCCAGCATGCCGAAGGCAAGTACGAAAAACAATGCGAAGGTGCCAACCTTTCCAGCCTTGGATCGATAGGCCAGTTCGCCGATGATGAACAGCATGTAGAGCATGAAGGCGCCGAGGCCGAAGGTCATGCCCCACTCCGCGACCTGTTCCTCGGTAAAGCCGAACATCACTTCTTCTTGGTCTTCGCGGCGCGTTTGAGACGCGCGTTCTCCGCAATGCGCATGCGCAGCGCGTTCAGTTTGATGAAGCCGCCCGCATCCTTCTGGTCGTAGGCACCGGCATCGTCCTCGAAGGTGGCGATGGTCGGATCGAACAGCGAATCGGTCTTCGAATCGCGGCTGACGACGGACACGGCACCCTTGTAGAGCTTGACGCGCACCCAGCCATTGACGCACTGCTGGGTGTGGTCGATCAGCACTTGCAGCGCCTTGCGCTCCGGGCTCCACCAGTAGCCGTTGTAGACCAGGCTGGCGTAACGCGGCATCAGGTCGTCCTTCAGGTGCGCCACTTCGCGGTCGAGGCAGACCGACTCGATGCCGCGGTGCGCCTTGAGCAGGATGGTGCCGCCCGGCGTTTCGTAGCAGCCGCGCGACTTCATGCCGACGTAGCGATTCTCGACCAGGTCGAGGCGGCCGACGCCATGCTTGCCGCCGATCTGGTTGAGCGTCGCCAGCAATTCATGGGCTTTCATCTTCTTGCCGTTGATGGCGACGAGATCGCCGGCCTTGAACTCAAGGTCCAGGTACTCGGGCTTGGCCGGCGCCTTCTCGGGCGAAACGGTCCAGCGCCACATCGACTCCTCGGCCTCGGCCGACGGATTCTCCAGGTGACGGCCTTCGTAGGAGATGTGCAGAAGGTTGGCGTCCATCGAATAGGGCGAGCCGCCCTTCTTGTGCTTCATGTCGATCGGGATGCCGTGCTTCTCGGCGTAGGCCATCAGCTTCTCGCGCGACAGCAGATCCCACTCGCGCCACGGCGCGATGACCTTGACGTTGGGCATCAGCGCGTAGGCGCCGAGTTCGAAGCGCACCTGGTCGTTGCCCTTGCCGGTCGCGCCGTGCGAAATGGCATTGGCACCCACCTTCCTGGCGATCTCGATCATGCGCTTGGCGATCAACGGCCGCGCAATCGAAGTGCCGAGCAGGTACTCGCCTTCGTAGACCGTGTTGCAGCGGAACATCGGGAAGACGAAGTCGCGCACGAACTCCTCGCGCAAATCGTCGATGAAGATGTTCTTCTCCTTGATGCCAAGCTTGAGCGCTTTCTTGCGCGCCGGTTCCAGCTCTTCGCCCTGACCAAGGTCGGCGGTGAAGGTCACGACCTCGCAGTTGTAGGTGTCCTGTAGCCACTTGAGGATGACCGAGGTATCGAGGCCGCCCGAATAGGCCAGCACGACTTTCTTCGCTTCGTTCATTGCTTGTTCTTCCCGAGAAAATTACTGAGTGCGGTAGCTGCGGTGGCAGGCCACGCAGGCGCCCATGACCGGCTGCAAGGCGCCCAGCGCCCTGGCCAGATCGCCGCTGCGTGCCGTCCTGGCCAATTCGCTGCCGGCGACGTGCATGTTGCGCGCGATCATGTGCATGTCATTGGGCATGTACATGCCCGGCCGGGCGTTCATCGGCGCGGTGCGGTGGCGACCCATCGCCGAAACGCCGATCGTGGTTTCCGCCGTATCGGCGGCGTCGGCAAATTTGCCGACGGCCAGCGCGTCGACGATCTGATACAGCGCAGTCTGGAAATCGAGCATCTCGGCGCGCAGTTCCGTCCTGGCTGCGGGTGGCATGTCAACAAACTGGCGTGCGTCTTCGGCTGCGAAAGTCAGCCATGGCGACACGCCGAACAGAACCAGCCATGCACGTTTCACGATGAAACCTTTCCGAGCAGAAGAAATTCCATGAGCGCCTTCTGGACGTGCAGGCGGTTCTCGGCCTCGTCCCAGACGACCGACTGGGAACCGTCGATGACTTCGGCCGACACTTCTTCGCCGCGATGGGCGGGCAGACAATGCATGAACAGCGCATCGGTCCGGGCGGCCTTCATCATTTCGCGGTCCACCTGCCAGTCCGCAAAATCGCGCAGACGCTCCTCGTTCTCGGCTTCGAAGCCCATCGAGGTCCACACGTCGGTGGTCACCAGGTCAGCGCCGCGCGCGGCGCCCATCGGGTCGGCGAACTGCTCGAAGTGATCCGTCCCGTAAAGCCCGGCACGCTCGGCCTCTACTTCGTAGCCCGGCGGCGTGGAGACGTGGACGTTGAAGTCCAGCACCTCCGCGGCCTGTAGCCATGTGTTGCAGACATTGTTGGAATCGCCGATCCACGCGACGGTCTTGCCCTGGATCGGGCCGCGGTGTTCGATGTAGGTGAAGATGTCGGCCAGGATCTGGCACGGGTGGTATTCGTTGGTCAGGCCGTTGATCACCGGTACGCGCGAGTTGCGCGCGAAGCGCTCGATGATGTCCTGCTCGAAAGTACGGATCATGACCAGATCGGACATGCG
Organism: Rhodocyclaceae bacterium; assembly: GCA_016880655.1. GTDB lineage: Bacteria > Pseudomonadota > Gammaproteobacteria > Burkholderiales > Rhodocyclaceae > Fen-999. The sequence goes on along the minus strand of JAEHDA010000312.1, from coordinate 1,144 downwards.
CGAGATCACCTGCGCCGCGTCCTCGACCGGCTCGCCGCGACCGAGCTGCGAATCGCGCGTATTGAGATAGATGGCCGCGCCGCCCAACTGCTGCATGCCCGCTTCGAAAGACAAGCGGGTGCGAGTGCTGGCCTTCTCGAAGATCATCACCAGCGTGCGATCGGCAAGCGGCCAATACCGCTGGTAGGTCTTGAACTGCTGCTTTATCCAGCGGCTGCGGGCGAAGACGTGATCGAGTTCTTCACGGCTGAGATCCTTGAACTGCAGGAAATGCCGGAGTGGCATCCGGGTCGGCATGGTCAGGCCCCGAGAAACTCGCGCACGAGCGGCGCCAGCATATGAACCAGCTTCCTGGCGTCTGCGTCGGTATAGGTCAGCGACGGCAACAGGCGGATGACGCTGTCGGCGGTCACGTTGATCAGCAGGCCGGCGGCGATACCCTTGCCAACCAGTTCGCCGCAGGGGCGGTCGAGCTGGATGCCGATCATCATGCCCTCGCCGCGAATATCGACAATACCTGCGACACCTTCGAGCGCATCCCGAAGGCCGCCGCGGATCGCATTGCCGACTTCGACCGCCCGCGCCATCAGTCCATCCTGCTCGATGACGTCCAGGGTCGTCAGCGCGGCCACGCAGGCGAGCGGATTGCCGCCGAAAGTGGAGCCGTGGTTGCCGGGCTTGAACACACCCGTCGCCGCCCCGGCAGTCAGGCACGCCCCGATGGGGACGCCCGAACCAAGGCCCTTGGCCAGCGTCATCACATCCGGCTTGATGCCGGCATGCTGATGCGCGAACCAGACGCCGGTGCGGCCGACGCCGCACTGGACCTCGTCGACCATGAACAGCCAGCCGCGCTCATCGCAAATGCGCCGCAGCGCCTGCATGTATTCATTGTGTGCCAGGTTGATGCCACCCTCGCCCTGAATGGGCTCGAACAGCACGGCGACGACGTTGGGGTTGTTGGCGGCAACCTGCTCGATAGCCGGCAGGTCGTCGAACGGCACCCGGACGAAACCCGATACCAGCGGCTCGAAGCCGGCCTGGACCTTGCGATTGCCCGTCGCCGAAAGCGTCGCCAGTGTGCGGCCGTGGAAGGCATGCTCCATGACGATGATGGCCGGCTGGTCGATATCCTTCTGGTGGC
>JAEHDA010000006.1 GCA_016880655.1 Rhodocyclaceae bacterium | reverse complement strand
CCGGTTTCGCCCAGAGCTCGGGATGATCGGTGAATATTGCCGTCGCCCCCATTGCCAGCAGGCGCTCCGCTGCGGCGCGATCATTCACCGTGTAGCAGGCGATGGCCATGCCAGCCTCGCGCACCGCAGCGATCGCCGCTGCGCAGGTCCGGTCGGCGTCCATGTGGATGGCAATGGCGCCGACCTGCCGGGCAAGCGCCTGCCAGTCGTCGGGCAGGTCTTCGACCAGCAGCGCAAAGGCGGCGTGTCGCGACGGCTGACTTTTCGCCGCGAGCAGGGCCGGCAGCGAGAACGAGGAAATCACGCCGCAGCCGTTCCATGATCGATCCAGCATCCGCCCCACCACCTGGCCGAGTTCCGCCGCGTCGGCCCCGGCTGCAAGCTTGAGTTCCACGTTCGCCCACAAGCCGAGTTTTGCGCAACGCGCCAGCGCCTCTTCCAGCAGCGGCACCGGTTCGCCGCCGATATCCATCTGCCGCAGCTCGGCAAGCGTCAGCCGCGATACCGCGCCGCTGGCATTGCAGGTCCGGTCGACGGTATCGTCGTGCATCAGCACGGGCACGCCGTCGGCCGACAGCATGGTGTCGAACTCGACACCGCGACAGCCGACCCGCGCCGCGGCTGTCAGCCCGGCCAGGCTGTTCTCGGCGGCCAGTCTGCCGCCGCAACGATGGGCGATGATGCGCGGATATTGCACGCTACTGCGACGGCATGGCATTGGCCCGCGCCATTGCGGTATCGAGGGCCTCCTTGGCCGGCCGATCGGTCTTCCAGACGATATCGATCTCCTCGCTGAGGATCGCCCGTACCCGGTTGCGGGCAAACCCGGAGCGCATCCGCACGTCGGCCTTCTTGGGCGCCCCGAGGCGCTTGCGCGCCGCGTCGACCACCGTCGGCGACACGCCCGCCGCGGCAAGCTCGTCCAGCGCGCCGGACGTCATCGGCAGGAAACCGGTGGCCCGCACCCAGTCGCGTTGCACTTGCGGCTGGAGCAGGAAGGCGACGAACCGCGCCGCGACCTGGTATTCGTTCTTCTTCTTGCCCGGCAAGGCCCGCAGCGATGCGCCATCCGGCAATACGCTCTCGGGCTGGACGCCGCGCACGTCGTCGTAGTAAGGCAGTGCGGCAACGCCGACCTGGAACGTCGTTCCCCTCAGATCGCCGTACAGGGCGGATTCTCCGGTCAACATGGCGCACTCGCCGGACACGAATCTGGCATCGCCCTCGCGGCCGGGCCCGAAGTAGACGAAGTAGCGGCTCTTCTGCCAGCTGGCCAGGCGGGCAAGATGCTTCACATGCACGAGGTTGTTGAAGGAAACGCGCTCGCCGCGCCCGCCCCTGACCATGGCCGGCTCGCCATGCTGCGACGACAGGTTCTCCAGGTGCACCCAGGCGAAACGCGAGGTCGTCAGCGGGCATTGGTAGCCGACATCGGCCAGCGCCCCGGCGGCGTTCTGGACGTCCTGCCAGGTACGCGGCGGGCGGGCCGGATCGAGCCCGGCCTTGGCGAATGCCTCCTTGTTGTAGAACAGCACCGGCAACGCCAGCGCCATCGGCAGCGCCTGGGGCTGGCCCTTGAGGTCGTCCACCGCGTCGGCAATCTGCGGCAGGAAGACGCGGGCATCGAAAGCCTGCCCGCTTTCCTTCATTACGCCTGACATCGGCTTGTAGCGGGGAATGGAATCGAAGAACTGCCGGGCATCGTCGTCGTCGAGGAGCGCCAGATGCGGCAGCTTCTGGCGCTCGGTTACGCCGGACAGATCCTGTAGCAGGACCTTGCCCCGGCCCTTCTGCTCGTCGTTGAAGCGGACCACCAGCGTCGCCAGCATGTCGAGCGCGGGACCGCCCAGGGCATGGCGCAGCACAATCTCCTGGGCGGAAGCGGTTGTCGCGGCGACAATCAGGAATAGGGTCGGAACCAGTCTGCGCATGAGTTGCCTCTTCCATAAGGGTAGCAGGAGGTAGCCGTTGTAGAGCAAGCGGCCGCAGGCTGTCAATCGTCGTGCTTGCAGCGGCCTCCGCGCGCTGCAATAATCATCCGGACTATCGGCAGAGAACCGAAATGAACAGACACCAGAAAGCCGTCGCCGTCATGGCGGCCCTCAACCTCCTGCTGCTGCTGATGTTCCCGCCCTTCCTGGACAACCCGCTCCAGCGGGGCGTGGTGCGCAGCTTCGAGAGCTTCTACTTCCTGCTCATGGCGCCGCATGGCCGCGTCATCCATCAGGAACTCCTGATGATCGAGATGTTCTTCGTCATCGCCAATGCGCTGGCCGGCTGGCTGGCGCTGAATGCGAAAGGCGGCGCGGAGATCCACCTGAGCGAGAGGGGGGCTCTGCGCGGCCTGGCCTTGTTTGCCGTCGCCAATCTCGCGATCCTCCTGCTGTTCCCGCCGTTCCAGCCCTACCCCTCATTCGTTCGCACGCCCCCGGAAGGCTTCGACAGCTTCTACTTTCTCTTCGGCGACAAGCGCAGCAGGCACATTTTCGTTCCGCTTCTTTACCTGGAAATCATCCTGGTCGCGATCAACCTGCTCGTCGCCTGGCTGGTCTTCGGCGTGTTGCGCGGCACGGTTTCCCAATCGGACCAGCACCTGATCGAGGAGCTGCACCACATTGCCCCGGAGAAGGCGAACGTCATCGTGCATGCAATCGAGGAAGAGGCTCACCCGCAGCCGGCGCCGCAACAGGTGCTTGGCCGCAGGAAGGAACGCCGCAAGCGCCAGGATCCCCGCTACAGCGGCGCCGAGCGGCGCAGCGGACGTGATCGGCGCCACGACAAGCCCTAAAGCTTGAGCGACGAATACCGTAGAATCAGCCATCTGCGCCTTGCAGCGAAGGATTTACATGCGCTTCCGTCACCTGCGTCCCCTGCTTGTTCTCTCCTTCGCGATCGCCCTCGGCGGCTGCGAAATCCCCGGCATGGACGATCCGGCCAAGATCGCCGAAGCCAAGGAGGCCGACGGCAAGGCGATCGGCGGTGCCTGCCGCCACTCGGGCCGGGCGCTGGAAGACTGCTACGTGATGAATCCCAAGGCGGTCAAGGCCGCCGTCTATGCGGGCTGGCGCGACATGGATGCCTACATGCGCGAGAACAACATCAAGCCGGTCGTCCCCGACCTCGTCGATGCGCCCACGGGCGGTCAGGAAGCGAAGCCGGCCGCCCCTCCGGCGGAAGAGAAGAAAGCCGGGGCCAAGCGCAGCGCAGCGCCGGAAGCCCCTGCGCCGCCGCTGCCGCGCCGCTTCACCTGAGCAAAAGCCTCAATCGACAGGGCCGATTCCGGTAGAATGCGGGCCACGCGCCCCGCCGGTTGGCGCGCATTCCAGGAAGTTCAAGTTCGTTTCGCCTTGCTCATCCACACCATCGCCTGAACCGGTACCCGCTCGCGCGGGCAGGCCGCTTCGGGAGATTCAATGAAGTTCGCTGACCTCGGGCTGTTGCCCGAAATACTCCGGGCCGTCGAAGACGCCGGCTACACGGACCCCACCCCCATCCAGGCGCAAGCCATTCCCGCGGTGCTGGCCGGCCGCGACGTCATGGGCGGCGCCCAGACCGGTACCGGCAAGACGGCAGGATTCACGCTGCCGATGCTGCACCGGATCGCCCGCCACGCCAATACCAGTTCCTCGCCGGCGCGCCACCCGGTGCGCTGCCTGATCCTGACGCCGACGCGCGAACTCGCCATGCAGGTGCATGAAAGCGTCGTCACCTACGGCAAGCACCTGCCGCTGCGCTCGGTATGCGTCTATGGCGGCGTCGACATCAAGCCGCAGACGGCAGAGTTGCGCGAAGGCCGCGAGATCGTCGTCGCCACGCCCGGCCGCCTGCTCGACCACGTGCAGCAGAAGAGCGTCCATTTCAGCCAGGTCGAGTTCGTCATCCTCGACGAGGCCGACCGCATGCTCGACATGGGCTTCATTCCGGACATCCGCCGCATCCTGGCCATGCTGCCCAAGGAGCGCCAGAGCCTGCTGTTCTCGGCCACGTT
>JAEHDA010000311.1 GCA_016880655.1 Rhodocyclaceae bacterium | reverse complement strand
TCGCCCGCCTCGGCGAGCCGCAGCGCGGCGACATCGTGACGTTCTCCTCGCCGCGCGACGGCACGCGGCTGATCAAGCGCGTGATCGGCCGGCCCGGCGATGTGGTGGCGATGCGCGACAAGCGCCTGACCGTCAATGGCCAGCCGGCCGACTACGACACGCTCGGCCTCGTCGCCGAGCCGGTCGGCGGCGACCACAACACCATCGCGGTGCGGCTGCGCGAGACGATCGGCGCCCGGCCGCATGAAGTGCAATGGCTGAACGAGTTCGCCGGCGCGGCGAGCTTCGGCCCGGTCGAGATTCCCGCCGACCGCTACCTGATGCTCGGCGACAACCGCGACAACAGCGCCGACTCGCGCCACATCGGCCTGGTGGAACGAAGCCAACTGATCGGTCGGGCCAGCCGGATTCTCGTATCGGCCGACATCACCGGCAACTGGCTGCCGCGCTTCGAACGCTTCGGCAAGCGTCTTGACGACTGAAAGTCAGCCGTGGTGAGACGCCGCCCTGCGGCCGCTTGCCAGGAAATCTTGATACCATCCCCAGCGACCTGGCATATCGCCCATAGCGCGGGAGAACTTCATGGATGTGACATCGATCGTTACGCTGGTGGTGTTCGCCGCCATCGGCTTCTACGTCGCCTCGATCTACAACAGCCTGGTGGCGCTCAGGAACCGCTTCAAGAACGCCTTCGCGCAGATCGAGGTGCAGTTGAAGCGGCGCTACGACCTGATTCCGAATCTGGTCGAGACCGCCAAGGGCTACATCAAGCACGAACGCGAGACGCTGGAGGCCGTGATCCAGGCGCGCAATGCCGCGGCCGGCGGGTTGAGCCGCGCGCATGCCGATCCGGGCGATGCGGAGGCGATCAAGTCGCTGAGCCAGGCGGAAGGCAATCTCGCCGGGGCGCTGGGGCGGCTCAATGTGGTGATGGAGGCCTACCCCGACCTGAAGGCGAACCAGAACATGATGCAGCTCTCGGAAGAGCTGACCAGCACCGAGAACAAGGTGGCCTTCGCGCGGCAGGCATTCAACGACGCGGTGATGGAATACAACACCTACCGGCAGTCGTTCCCGCAGCACATCTTCGCCGGCATGTTCGGCCACCGGCAGGACGCGAGCCTGCTCGAATTCGAGGATCACGCGCAGATCCAGGCGGCGCCGAAAGTCTCGTTCTAGGAGTCCCGGCCGGGGCTCGGCACGCATGAACTTCTTCGAGGCCCAGGCGCGGGCGAGACGCCGCACCGGCTGGCTGCTGGTGCTGTTCGGGTTCGCCGTGGCGAGCCTGATTGTCCTCACCAATCTGCTGGTGATGGCAGTACTGGCCGTCAGCCGCGACACGCCGCGTTTCCTTTCCGCCGGCTTCGGGCCGGGCTTCGACTGGGGCCTGTTCGGTACCGTTGCCGTGTGCACGCTCATCGTCATCGGCCTGGGCAGCGCCTTCAAGATGATGGAGCTGTCCGGCGGCGGCCGCGTGGTCGCCGAGACGCTGGGCGGGCGGCTGGTGCCGCGCAACAGCACCGACCTGGCGGAGCGGCGCCTGCTCAACGTGGTGGAGGAGATGGCCATCGCCGCCGGCACGCCGGTGCCGCCGGTCTACCTGCTCGACGAAGCTTCCATCAACGCCTTCGCCGCCGGGCTCACCGCCAACGACGCGGTAATCGCGGTGACGCGCGGCACGCTCGACGCGCTTGATCGCGACGAGTTGCAGGGCGTGATCGCCCACGAGTTCAGCCACATCTTCAACGGCGACATGCGCATGAACATCCGGCTGATGGGCGTGCTGCACGGCATCCTGCTGATCGGCCTCGCCGGCTACTACCTGCTGCGCGCCACGCGCCACCTCGGCCGCCTGCGCAGCAGCCGCGGCAGCGGCAACATCGGCTTCGCCATTCTCGCCCTCGGTCTGGGGCTGCTGGTGATCGGCTACTTCGGCTTCTTCTTCGGCCAGTGGATCAAGGCGACGGTGAGCCGCCAGCGCGAATACCTGGCCGACGCCAGCGCCGTGCAATTCACGCGCAACCGCGACGGCATCGCCGGCGCCCTGAAGAAGATCGGCGGCTCGTTCCGGGGGTCGTTGCTGGACAGCCCATCGGCCCCCCAATACAGCCACGCCTATTTCTC
>JAEHDA010000310.1 GCA_016880655.1 Rhodocyclaceae bacterium | reverse complement strand
CCGCAGCACAGGTAGCCGGGCGGCAGCACCGTGGTGGCGCCGACATGCCAGAGCATCGCTTGCGTGGCGAGGCCGACCTGCGAGAACAGGCGCTCCGAACCGCAGCCGGGGAAGTAGAAGACGGCGTCGCCCTCGTAGCCAGGGTCGCGGGACTTCTGCGGGTTGCGGATCACCGGGATCAGCGTGTTGTCCTCGATGTCGAGCAGCGCGCGCGAGGTGCGGCTCGGCACCATGGCCGGCATCGGCTTGTTGAGGAAGTGGATCACCTGCGCTTTCACCGGCGGACGGCCCAGCGTGGCGGGCGGATGGCGGGTGCTGTCCTGCACGAGGCCGAAGGACTTGGCGAACTTGTGGCCGAGTTGCTGCGCCTTGTAGCCGAGGTTGATCATGCCGGCGCGCAACAGCTTGATCGTGGCCGGATCCTTCGCATTGAGGAATGCCATTGCCGCGGCTGCGCCCGGGTTCCATTTCTTTTTGCCCTGGCGGCGGAGGAAATTGCGCATGGCGATCGAGACGTCGCCGAAGTCGATGTCCACCGGGCAGGGCTTCACGCAGCGGTGGCAGACCGTGCAGTGGTCGCCGATGTCCGAGAACTCGTCGAAGTGCTGCAAGGATATGCCTCGCCGCGTCTGCTCCTCGTACAGGAAGGCCTCGATCAGGAGGCCGGTGCCGAGGATCTTGTTGCGCGGCGAGTACAGCAGGTTGGCGCGCGGCACGTGGGTCGAGCACACGGGCTTGCACTTGCCGCAGCGCAGGCAGTCCTTGACCATGCCGGAGATGCGGCCGATTTCCGACTGCTCCATGATCAGCGATTCGACGCCGAGCAACGCGAACGAAGGTGTGTAGGCGTCGCGCAGGTCGCTGCCCGCCATCAGCTTGCCCTTGTTGAAGCGGCCCTCGGGGTCGATCTTCTGCTTGTAATCTCGGAATGGCCGAATCTCGGCGTCAGCGAGGAACTCCAGCTTGGTGATGCCGATGCCGTGCTCGCCCGAGATCACGCCGCCGAGGTCGCGCGCCAGATGCATGATGCGCTCGACCGCCTGGTAGGCGGTTTGCAGCATGTCGTAGCGGTCGGAGTTCACCGGGATATTGGTATGCACGTTGCCGTCGCCGGCATGCATGTGCAGCGCGACGAAGATGCGGCCGCGCAGCACCTCGGCGTGCAACGCATCGATGCGCTCCAGCACCGGCCGATAGACGTTGCCGTCGAAGATCGTTTCCAGCAGCGGCTTGAGTTCCGTCTTCCAGGAGACGCGTACCGAGTAGTCCTGCAGCTTGTGGAAGACGCTGTTGGCGATCGGGTGCCAGGCCTTGAGCGGCAGTTTGCGCGGCGGCACCGGCAGCGGGTGCCAGTGGCGCGGCAGCGGCGCGGGTTCGGGCGGCGGGAAAGGTGCGTCGAGGTAGTCGAGCAGCGTCTGCCAGCGTGCGCGCACTTCGGCCACGGTGGCCAGTGCCTGGTCGCGGCGGTCGCCGAGCAGCTCTTCCTTGTCGAGCGAGGCATCGCCGAGGTGCAGGGGAAGATCGCCTTGCAGGAATTCGGTCAACGCGTCGCACAGCGCCAGCTTGTTGGCGATCGAGAGTTCGATGTTGATGCGCTCGATGCCGTCGCAGTAGTCGCCCATGCGCGGCAGCGGGATCACCACGTCCTCGTTCACCTTGAAGGCGTTGGTGTGCCTGGAGATGGCGGCGGTGCGGGCGCGGTCGAGCCAGAATTTCTTGCGCGCCTCGGCACTGACGGCGATGAAGCCTTCGCCCGAGCGCGAATTGGCGATGCGCACGACTTCCGAGGTGGCGCGCATCACGGCAGCCTCGTCGTTGCCGACGATGTCGCCGATCAGCACCATCTTCGGCCGGCCGTGGCCGCCTTTGCCACCCTTCGCCTTGGTCGCGTAGCCGACGGCCTTCACATAGCGCTCGTCGAGGTGTTCGAGGCCGGCCAGAATGGCGCCGCCCGGCTTGGTCTTCAGGTAGTCGGTGATCTCGACGATGGCCGGCACGGCATCCACTACCCGCCCGAAAAACTCCAAACAGACGGTGCGCACCACGGGTGGCAGCTTGTGCAGGATCCACACTGCCGAGGTGATGATGCCGTCGCAGCCTTCCTTCTGCACGCCGGGCAGGCCGGCGAGGAACTTGTCGGTGACGTCCTTGCCCAGCCCGGCCTTGCGGAAGGTCTTGCCCGGAATGGTCAGGAACTCCTCGGAGACCGGGTGGCCGGCGTAGTCGAGATGCTTGAGCCTGAAGGTGGCGGTTTCCTGATCGTGGATCTTCCCGAGGTTGTGGCCGATGCGCTCGATTTCCAGCCACTTGCCCTCAGGGGTGACCATCTTCCACGAGGCGAGGTTGTCGAGCGCCGTGCCCCACAGCACGGCCTTCTTGCCGCCGGCGTTCATGGCGATGTTGCCGCCGATGCAGGAAGCGTCGGCCGAGGTCGGGTCGCAGGCGAACACCAGCCCGGCCTCGTCGGCGCGATCCATTACGCGCCGCGTGACGACGCCGACGCCGGTCCGGATCGTCGCGTAAGTACGGTCGACGCCCGGCAGCACTTTCTCCTCGACCGCGCCCATGTCGAGCAGCTTCTCGGTGTTGATCACCGCCGACTTCGGCGTCAGCGGTACGGCGCCGCCCGTGTGGCCGGTGCCGCCGCCGCGCGGGATTATCGTCAGGCCCAGTTCGATCAGGCCGCGCACCAGCGGCGCGACTTCGGCTTCCGTGTCCGGCGTGAGCACGACGAAGGGATACTCGACGCGCCAGTCGGTGGCGTCGGTGACGTGCGAGACGCGGGCGAGGCCGTCGAAGGCGATGTTGTCGCAGCGCGTGTGGCGGCACAGCACCTTCCTGACCTTCT
>JAEHDA010000309.1 GCA_016880655.1 Rhodocyclaceae bacterium | reverse complement strand
CCGATCCGCCTGGCCTGGTTCGGGCTGGTGCTGCCTTCGCTGCTGCTCAATTACTTCGGCCAGGGGGCCTTGCTGCTGGCCGATCCGACGACGATCCGGAACCCCTTCTACCTGATGGCGCCGGAGTGGTTCCTGCTGCCGCTGGTGGGGCTGGCGACGGCGGCGACGGTGATTGCCTCGCAGGCGGTGATCACGGGCGTCTATTCCATCACGCACCAGACCATCCAGCTCGGTTACGCGCCGCGCATGGACCTGCTGCACACGTCAAGCCGCCAGATGGGACAGATCTACATGCCGGGCGTGAACTGGCTGATGCTGGCAGGCGTGGTGGCGCTGGTGCTGGCGTTCAGGTCGTCGTCCAACCTGGCAGCGGCCTACGGAATCGCCGTGACCGGAACGATGATCATCACGGATGTCTTCGCCTACCTGGTGGCGCGCTACCAGTGGGGCTGGAGCCGCCTTGCTGCCGGTACCGTGTTCGGCGCGCTGCTGGCGCTGGACCTGGTCTTCCTCGGCGCCAACGCGACCAAGATCGTCGACGGCGGCTGGTTCCCGCTGGTGTTCGGCGGCTTCGTCTACCTGCTGCTCAGCACCTGGAAGGCCGGGCGCGAACTGGTGCACGAACGGCTCGACACCCACGCGCTGATCCTCACCGACTTCGTACCGATAGTGGAGACGCCGGACACAGTTACCGTGCCGGGCACGGCGGTGTTCATGACGCCCCATGCCGAGCATGTGCCGCACGCGCTGCTGCACAACCTGAAGCACAACAAGGTGCTGCACGAGTGCATGGTGATCGCCACCGTGACCTCGCCGCCGGTGCCGCGCGTGGCAGATGAGCAGCGCGTGAGCGTCGAGCGGCTCAGCGGCCGCTTCTACCGCGTCGCGATCCGCTATGGCTTCATGGAGCAACCCGACGTGCCGGCGGCGCTGGCGGCGTGTGCCGCGCAGGGGCTGGCCATCGAGCCGATGGCGACCAGCTATTTCCTCGGCCGCGAAACGGTGGTTCCGGAGCCCGGCGGCAAGATGTCCTACTGGCGGGAGGCGCTGTTCGCCACGCTCTATCGAAACGCCCGCACCGCGGCCGATTTCTTCCGCTTGCCGCCCAACCAGGTGGTGGAACTGGGAACGCGCGTCTCGCTGTGATTCGGGCGGCGTACCGCCACGGCTGACTTTCGGGGCCGCTTAGCCGCCGTGCAGCCGCACGGGAATCCGCTTGGCGCCGAAGGCGCGTTCGTACTTGCCGAAGCGACCCGCGATGGCGGTCTGGCAGTGCTTGCAGTGGCCGGTGTCGTCGAGGTCATAGCGCAGGATCTCGTACCAGTCGCGCTCGATCACGGCCTTGCCGCAGCCGGGACACCAGGTGGCATCGCCGGCCTTATCGTGCACGTTGCCGATATAGACGTAGCGCAGGCCGGCATCCATGGCGATCTTGCGCGCGCGGCGCAGCGTATCGGGCGGCGTGGCCGGCGCGTCGAGCAGCTTGTAGTCGGGATGGAAGGCGGAGAAGTGCAGCGGCACGTCCGGGCCGAGTTCCTTTGCGCACCACGCGGACAGTTCGCGGATTTCCTTTTCCGAGTCGTTCTGGCCGGGGATCAGCAGCGTCGTGATTTCGAGCCAGCAGTTCGTTTCGTGATGGACGTAGGCGAGGATGTCGAGCACGGGTTGCAGGTGACCGACGCAGAGCTTGAAGTAGAACTCGTCGGTGAAGGCCTTGAGGTCGATGTTGGCCGCGTCCATCCTGGCGTAGAACTCCTTCGCCGCGGGCAGGTGCATGTAGCCGGCGGTGACGGCGACCGTCTTGATGCCGAGCGCGTGGCAGGCGTCGGCGGTGTCCATGGCGTATTCGGCGAAGATCACCGGGTCGTTGTAGGTGAAGGCGACGCTGTGCGAGTCGTGGCGCTGCGCGGCACGGGCGATGGCCTCGGGCGTCGCGTCGTCCATCAGCGTGTCCATCTCGCGCGACTTGGAGATGTCCCAGTTCTGGCAGAACTTGCAGGCCAGGTTACAGCCCGCCGTGCCGAAGGAGAGTACCGAGGAGCCGGGATAGAAATGGTTGAGCGGCTTCTTCTCGATCGGGTCGATGCAGAATCCGCTGCTCCGGCCGTAGGTGGTGAGGATCATCTTGCCGCCCTGGTTGGCGCGCACGAAGCAGGCGGCGCGCTGGCCGTCGTGCAGCTTGCAGTCGCGCGGGCAGAGGTCGCACTGGATGCGGCCGTCGGGAAGCGTGTGCCACCAGCGCGCGGGGGCGCCGGTCAGCGATTCTGGGGTTCTTTCCATTTCTGCACCTCGTAGCGATGGAGCCTGACGTCGGGTGCCCAGAAATCGGTGGGCAGGCCGGCCTTCTGCTTGAGCAGGTTGAGGAACAAATGCGGTTCGTGCAGGCTTTCCCACACCTGCGGCAGGAAGGTGCCGCGTCGGCCGTTCCACTCCAGGATCACACCGTCGATACCCGGCCGCAGTTGCCTGACGGCGTCGTCTTCATCGCTGAAGCCCATTGGCGTGGCGGGCGACAGCAGCGACACCTCGATGCGGGTGCGCTGTAGTTCGGCGGGCCGCAGCGGCGCGAAGCGCGGGTCGGCGAAGGCGGCGGCGCGGGCGTTGGCGCGCACGTCGTCATCCAGCACCCGGTGCGCTTCGAGCGAGCCGATGCAGCCGCGCAGGTGGCCTTCCTGCGTGAGCGTGACGAAGGTCGCGCCCGGCCGGTGAAGGGCCGGATCGTCCGGTTCCCGCGCCGTTGGCGCGCCGAACTCCGCGGCGATCGCGTTGCGGGCGCGGACCAGCAGGGCCTGACCAAGCGAGTCAGGCATTTTCCTGCTCCGTGAAGGCGAAGGCGGCATAGCCGACCACCCGGGAACGATCCCCGGCAGTATCGCCCGAGTTGCGCAGGTCGAGCAGCGTCGGCACCAGCCCCTTGCGCCGGGCTACTTCGAGCAAACCGTTGATCGGTGTGGCGCCGCAGGCCTGCTCGTGGTGGGCCAACGCCCGACGTTCCAGGATGCTGTCGGCGGTGGCCCGGTCCAGGCGCAGGGCCTCGGCGTAAGGCAGATAGTGCGACAGATCGGAACTGACGACGATCAGTGTCTCCGGGCCGCCCCACAGCAGCTCCATCACTTCGGCGACCTGCGCCGGGGTGGCGCCCCCGACCACGAAGGGAACGATCGCGAAGTCGCCGAGCACCGTCTGCAGGAAGGGAAGCTGCACTTCCAGCGAGTGTTCCTCGGCGTGCGCTTCGTCGTTGATCTCGACCTGAGGCAAGTTCGCCACGGCGGCGATGGCCTCGCGATCCAGCCGCACCCTGCCGAGCGGCGTTTCGAACCAGCTGGCGGCGCTCGCTGCCAAGCCCGGGACCCACACGCGGTGCGCCGGTCCGAACAGCACGACCCGGCGTATCGCCATGCCTGACTTCTTCAGTACGGCATAGGCACTCGCCGCGATCGGGCCCGAGTAGATATAACCGGCGTGCGGGACGATCAGCGCTTTCGGCGCTATCGACTCACCCTTTTGCCGGGCCAGCATCGCGTCGATACTACCCGCCAACGTTCCGGGGTTTCCGGGATAGAAACTATCGGCTACGGCAGCCGGGCGGCTGTATTGGTTATGCATCCGTGTACCCTCCCACTCTCTTTATGGGGCAGGGACCGTGCCTATTCAAGCCATGAAAATGGCGAGGCCGGCACAGATGCCGGCGGCGATGGCCGCCAGGCCCGGCAACGCGCGCCGCGCCAGCGCCGCACCGCCGATGCTGATCACCAGGCCGGACTTGAAGACGAGATTGGACAGCGTGGCGAGGGCAATGGAGGTCACCGCCGCGGCTTCGGCGAGACGGTCCTGGTTGTGCAGGCGCAGGCTGGACAGGGTGATCGCGTCGACATCGGTCAGGCCCGAGGCGAGCGCCACCGCATACAGGCCGCGACTGCCGGCGATGTCTTGCAGCCAGGCAGAGAGGATCAGCACCAGCGCGTAAAGCAGGCCGAAGGTCAGCGCCGTCTTCAGTTCGGTCGGGTTGCCGACCTCCGGCATCGGCAGCGCCGGGCCGGCGACGTGGCCGCGCCATGCCACGGCGGCGACCGCGAGTCCCAGGGCCAGGGCGGGGCCGAAGACGATGGCCAGATCAGCGAGCAGCCTCGGCGCCACCACGCCGGACACGAGCAGCAGGCGCAACATGACCGTCAGGCTGGCAAGCAGGATGACGACGGTGGCGGTGCGCGCCAGTTCGGCATCGGAACGTGCCTGGCGCGCGAAGACCATGGTCGTTGCAGTGGACGAGACCAGCCCGCCGAACAGGCCGATCAGCGGCGCGCCGTGCTGGCTGCCGGCGATGCGCAGCGCGGCGTAGCCGGCCAGCGACACACCGGAAATCAGCACCACCATCCACCAGATCTGGTGCGGGTTGACGGTGTCGAACGGGCCGAAGTTGGTGTCCGGCAGGATGGGCAGGATGACGAAGGACAGCGCGGCGAACTGGAGGATGGAAATCAGATCCTTGTGGGTCAATGCGCGGGTGATGCCGTGCAGCTGCGTCTTGAAGTAGAGCAGGGCAGTGGTCGCGATCGCCGCCATCACGGCCAGCGCGCCGTGGCCGAACCATACGGCGGCACCGAGGCCGTAGGTGATCATCAGCGCGACGATGGAGGTGGTCGGCGGGTCGCCGTCGTCGGGCGGGTCGATGGTCACCGCCGCGATCATCATCGCGGCGACGGCGAGCAGGCCGATGGCGACGATCCAGCCGGTGCCGGTCCGGTCGGCGATCAGCGCCGACAGGCAGCCGAACATGGCTACCAGCGCGAAGGTGCGCAGGCCGGCCTTCGGCTGGGGCTTGCGCTCGCGCTCCAGGCCGATCAGCAGGCCGAGCGCCAGACTGACGGCGAAGGCTTCGATGTGCCCGATGGCGGCCGGCTCGAAGGGGTTCATGGTTCGATTGTATAGAATGGCCGCCATGTCCACCACCTCGTACTTCGCCCTCGTTCCCGCCGCCGGCGGCGGTTCGCGCATGGGGGCGTCGCTGCCGAAGCAATACCTGTCGCTGGCCGGCCGGCCGTTGATCCGCCATGCCCTGGCGACGCTCTGCGCCGTGGCGCTGATCGAGCGCGTCTATGTGGTGCTGTCGCCCGACGATGCCCACTGGCCGGAGGATGAATTTTCCGACCTCGCCGCCAAGTTGCGCGTCCTGCGCTGCGGCGGTGCCACCCGCGCGGAAAGCGTCGCCAACGGACTGCGGGCGATGTCCGGCGTCGTCGCCGTCGACGACTGGGTGCTGGTGCATGACGCCGCGCGCGCCTGCCTGTCCGTCGACCATGTCGAGTCGCTGATCCGCGCCGTCGGCAACGACGCCGTCGGCGGCATCCTGGCGGTGCCCGTCGCCGACACCCTCAAGCGCGAGGCCTGGGGCCGCATCGCGGCCACCGTGCCGCGGGAGGACCTCTGGCAGGCCCAGACGCCGCAGATGTTCCGCCACCGCATGCTGTCCACGGCGCTCGCCGCGGCGCCATCGGTCACCGACGAGGCCGGCGCCGTCGAGTCACTCGGCTTGAAGCCCAAGCTGGTGGCGGCCGACGCCACCAATCTCAAGGTCACCTATCCGCTCGATCTCCAGTTGGCCGAGTGGATCCTTGCCAACAGAAAGTAGACGCCATGGACTATCGCATCGGCCAGGGTTACGACGTGCACGCGCTGGTGCCCGGGCGCAAACTGATCCTCGGCGGCGTCGAGATTCCGCATCCGGCCGGCCTGCTCGGCCACTCGGATGCCGACGCGCTGCTGCACGCAATCACCGACGCCATCCTCGGCGCTGCGGCGCTGGGCGACATCGGCCGCATGTTCCCGGATGCCGACGAGAAGTGGCGCGGCGCCGACAGTCGCGTGCTGCTGCGCGAGGCGATGGCGGCGGTGCGCGCGGCCGGCTGGTGCGTCGGCAACGTCGACGCCACGGTCGTTGCCCAGGCGCCGCGGATTGCGTCCCATGTCGCGGCGATGGCAGCCAACATCGCCGCCGATCTCGGCGTCGATGTCGGTTGCGTGAACGTCAAGGGCAAGACCCATGAGCGGCTCGGTTTCGAGGGCCGCCAGGAAGGCATCGCGGCCCAGGCGGTGGTACTCCTGGAGCGCGGCTAGGCGTCGCCTTGATCAGCCGAAGGCGTCGGTCATCAGGTTGCGCAGCCAGCCGTCCGCGTACTCCGCTTCCATCTTGCGATAGACCCGCGGCACCGGCTTGGGTGCTTCCTTGGTTCCGAAGGTGACGGGCGAGATGCCGCTACCCTTGGCGACGTAGACCCACTGGTTGTTCTCGACGCGAAACAGGTGCACCACCGAGAAGCCCCAGTCGTGACCGACGACGCTGTAGCAGGTGTTGGTGTAGATCGGCACAGGCGGCGGCAGGCCGTTGAGCTTGGCCACCAGGCTGGCGACGACCACCTTGGCCTGCGAGTTGGCCATGTGCGCGGATTTCGGGAAGCCGTTGCCGGTGGCGAGTTCGCCGCCCACGCAGGAGTCGCCGATGACGTAGATGTCTTTGTGCGCCTTGGATTCCATGCTCTCGGGCTTGACCTCGCACCAGTTGCCCTTGAGGGTGGCGAGCCCGATGTCGCGGGCGATCTTGCCGGCGCGATGGGGCGGGATGACGTTGATGACGTCGCCCTTGTGCTCGTCGAAGGTGGTCTGGCAGGTCATGGCGCCGGCATCGACGGACTCCACGATGCCGCCGCTGGCACCGGCGATCCATTCGATCATGCCGCCCGGCCCGTAGCCGTAGAGCGCCTTCCACGCCTGCTCGAACAGGGGCCGCTTGGAAAACGTGTCGTTGCTGTCAAGGATGAGGATCTTGGCCTTCTTCTTGCCGTGGTGCAGGCAGTGCATGGCCACCTGGGCGGCACGCTCGTAGGGCCCGGGCGGGCACCGGAAGGGCGCTTTCGGTACGGCGATGATGAAGCGGCCGCCGTCCGGCATCGCTTCCAGTTGCTTCTTCAACAGCAGGGTTTGCGGGCCGGCCTTCCATGCGTGGGGAATGCGGGTGTCGGCAAGTTCTTCGGTCAGTCCGCCGATGGCCGAGTAGTCGAGATCGACACCCGGCGCCATCACCAGCGCGTCGTAGGAATACGCAATGCCGTCGCCGGTGGTCACCGCCTTCTTGATCGGGTCGATCTGGGTCACCTCGGCGTGCACCACTTTGACGCCGCGTCGGGCGAGGCCCTCGTAGCCGCGCTGAAGCGTGCGGATGTCGCGCTCGCCGGAAACCACTTCATTGGAGAGCGGACAGGAAGTGTAGAGTTTGCCGCGCTCGATCAGGGTGACGTCGATGCCCGGGTCGAGCAGGCGGAGGTAGCGGGCGGCGCTTGCACCGCCAAAGCCGCCGCCGACGACGACCACGCGGGCCTTGGGTGTGGCGGCGAACGATTGCGGGACGGTCAGGACCGAGGCGCCGGCGGCTGCTGAGATGGATTTGAGGAAGCAGCGGCGATCGATTGAATGCATGGCGTTCTTCCTCACTTGTCCTGGGCGCCGAAGTAGCGGGCGGCGGCCGGCACGTCGGCCGATTTCATGTCCTGCGCCGACTTCTTCATCTTGCGGTGGGGCATCTTGAACTTGCCGTCGCGGTATTTCAGCAGTTCGAGTTCCATGTACTTCGCCCATTGGCCATTGATCCTCGGCGCGTCCACGTCGGGATCGCTGCCGGTGATGCCGTGGCAGTCCTCGCAGTTCTCGGACACCGCCGACCTGCCCTTCGCCAGCAGATCGGCGGCGGCCGGCTGTGGCGAGGGCACCCAGCGCTGTTTGGCGAAGTAGGCGGCGAGCGCGTCGATCTCGTCGTCGGAGAGGCCCTTGACGATGCGGTTCATGGTGATCGCGCTGCGCTCGTCGTACTTCCACTGCTTCATGATGTTCTTCAGGTATTTCTGCGGCAGGCCGCCGATGGAGGGCATCGACAGGCCGACGCTGACGCCGCCGACGCCGTGGCAGCCGTTGCAGGTGCGGGCGAGAACCTCGATGTCGTCGCGGGCGGCTGCCGCCGCGGACAGACCGAGCAGGGCGAGGGCCAACAGGTTTTTCGTCATGATCCCCTCCGTCAGTTAGCGGTGCCGATGCCGTAGAGCACCAGGGTCAGCAGGGTGAGGCCGGCGATGATGAGCACGCTGGTGATGAACGAGGCGACCAGGTCGAAGCGGCGCGACGGACGCCTGACCAGGTGCTTGTCCAGCTCGCCGGAGGCGAGGAGCCGCTCGTACTCCATCCGGTGGTCGTGCTTGAACTCCTCCATTGGAATGGCGCCGGTGAAGATGGTGGTGCTCATCGGGAAGCGCTCGGGACGGAAATGCACGTTGAAGAAGTGCACCGAGTTGAGGAAGATCGCCGCCAGCAGCGCCTCTTCGGCATGGACCAGCGTGGCGACGTTGAACACCCAGCCGGGCAGGATGGCGGCCGTCTTCTCCGGCGCGAACAGCATGATGCCGGACGAGCCGATCACCGCCGCGCCCCAGAACGGCGCCCAGTAGTCGAACTTCTGCCAGTAGGTCCAGTGGCAGAACTGCGGGCGCGGGCCGCGGCCGAGGAACCACTTGAACATGTCGCGCAGGTCGCTGAGGTCCTTCCAGTTCGGCAGCATCGAGGTGCCGCCGAACCATTCGAAGGTCTTGCGCTTCTTCCAGATACTGGTGATCGCGATCAGCAGGTGGAAGAGGAAGATCGACAGCCAGATCACCGCCGCGCTGCGGTGGACGATGCCTTCCATCCTCGTGCCGCCGAGGAACACCACCACCGCCTTCGCCCAGCCCGTGTGCGAGAACAGCAGGGTGGTACCGGTCAGGATCAGCGCCATGGTCGAGATGGCGAACAGGAAGTGGATCCAGCGCCAGACCGGCGGGAAGCGGCGGAAGAAGACGACGTCGGGCTGGTTCAGGTCCTCGATGAAGCCCTTGCCCTGGATGCGGTCCATGACTTCGCGGAACAGCCAGAGCAGCACGTGCACCCAGAAGAAGGCCATCACCGCGAAGATGAGCGCCTGCATGAAGCGCTTGGCGACATACAGCCAGGGGTACTTCTCCTTGTTGTCCGGGTCGCCGTGCGGCTGGAACTGCAGGAAGCTGTCGGTGGCCTCCTTGTGGCAGTTCTTGCAGTTTTCCAGCCGGTTGTTGACATGCACGGCCGAGGTCGGATCCTTGGCGTCCTTGACGTCGTGGCCGCCGTGGCAGTCGAAGCACTTGGCGGTATTGGTGTAGCCCAGCCGGTTGACCTGGCCGTGGTAGGAGGCGAGGTAGGTCTTGCGGGCGTTGTCGTGGCAGCTGCCGCAGTTCTGCGTGATCGCCAGCTTGGCCGGGTCGCCCTTGGGCGAACCGATGCTGTGGGTGGTGTGGCAGTCGGAGCAGACCGCCGACTTTTCGTCCTTCTTGTCGACGATCGCCTTGCCGTGCGTCGAAGCGAGGTAGTCCTTCTTCTGCTTTTCGTGGCAGCGGCCGCAAACCTCCGGGTTCTTCAGTCGGTGTTCCTTGCGCTGTAGCTCGCCCGGCTTGCCGATGTTGTGGGCGTCGTGGCAGTCGTGGCAGGCGGCGTTGACCCGCGACTGGTCCTTGGGATTGGGCCGGGCATGCGCCGAGTGCAGGTAGTTGTCGGTCTGCTGGACGACGACGTCGAGGCGCTCGCGTTTCCTGGGGTCCGGATTGTCCTTGAGCCTGTCGCGCTGCTGGCGGTGGCATTCGATGCATCCGATGCTCCTGGCCAGCGGCTTCTTGTGCGGCAGCTTGGTGACGTCGCTGTGGCAGCCGTTGCAGGCCACCTTGCCATGGACGCTGTGCTCGAACACCTGCGGGTCCATGTAGATGTTCTTGCGGCTGCCGTCGGGCTGGACGACTTCCTTGTCCAGCGGGTCGGCGTGGCAGCGCAGGCAACGGTGGTTGGCGATGGCGGGCGGTGTCGGCGGCGCCACGGCATCGACACCCGCAGCAACGGTCGCTGCCGCTGCGGAATGCAATAATCCAGCCGCCCACAAGCCCGTTAGCAGTCTCCAGGCATTTCTTGCCATTCTGGTGTTTCCCCCTTGCCCATAATTTTGGCTTAGGTATTCTGGAGAGCCGATAAAAAATGTTTGTGCCACCTTCAATTTGGCGTCGGACTGGCGCCCGGATTCCCGGGTGTCATGGCGCCGGACAGGCGGCGTGGTTCATGCGAGGACGCATATGAGCACTCCCTGCTGGTCGCCCGATGCCGCCTGCCGTTCTGCGACACGCCTGGCAGCGTTCATGCGCAATGTCGATCCGGGGTTCACGCCCGATGCGGCCGGCCATGAAGCCTTGTGGCAGTGGTCGATCGACCGGCCGGAGGTCTTCTGGCGGGCGGTCTGGCAATTCGCCGGGGTGATCGGCGAGCCCGGCCGGTGCGTGCTGGAGCCCAGCGCGCAGGGCATGCGTT
Organism: Rhodocyclaceae bacterium; assembly: GCA_016880655.1. Lineage (GTDB taxonomy): Bacteria > Pseudomonadota > Gammaproteobacteria > Burkholderiales > Rhodocyclaceae > Fen-999. The sequence continues at coordinate 2,205 of JAEHDA010000309.1, read as the reverse complement.
TCGCGAAGTGGTTTCCGCAGGCGCAACTTAATTTCGCCGAGAACCTGCTGCGGCCGTCGGGAAACGCCGATGCCTTGGTGTTCTGGGGCGAGGACCGCGTCAAGCGGCGCATGTCGCGCGAGGAGTTGCGGCGCGAAGTGGCACGCTTTGCCGCGGCCTTGCGTGCGCTGGGCGTGCAGCCGGGCGATCGTGTTGCCGCCTGGCTGCCCAACATGCCGGAGACCGTCGTCGCCATGCTGGCGGCGGCCAGCATCGGCGCGATCTTCACTTCCGCATCGCCGGATTTCGGCGTGCAGGGCGCGCTGGACCGCTTCGGGCAGGTGGCGCCGAAGGTCCTGGTCGGCGTCGACGGCTATTTCTACAACGGCAAGACCATCGACGTGCTCGCCAAGCTGGCCGAGGTGGCCGGCCAGTTGCCTTCGGTGGAACGCGTGGTGGTGGTGCCCTATGTGTCGTCCGCGCCGGCCATCGGCGAGGTGGCCAAGGCCGTGACCTGGAGCGGTTTCGTCGCTCCGTTTGCCGGCGCGACGCGCATCGAATTCACGCCGCTGCCGTTCGACCAGCCGCTGTACATCATGTATTCGTCCGGCACCACGGGCGTTCCGAAGTGCATCGTCCATGGTGCGGGCGGCACACTGTTGCAGCATCTGAAGGAACACCAGTTGCACGGCGACGTGCGCGATGGCGACCGGCTGTTCTACTTCACCACCTGCGGCTGGATGATGTGGAACTGGCTGGTGACGGGACTCGCCAGCGGCGCGACGCTGCTGTTGTTCGACGGCAGCCCGTTCGCGCTGGACGGTCGCATCCTGTTCGATTTCGCGCAGGCCGAGCGCATGACGCACTTCGGCACCTCGGCCAAGTACATCGACGCGCTGGCCAAAACCGGTCTCATCCCGCGCGAGCGCTACGACCTGACGCCGCTGCGGGCGATGTTCTCGACGGGCAGCCCGCTTTCCGCGGAGGGCTTCGACTTCGTCTACCGGTCGATCAAGGCCGACCTGCAGCTGTCCTCGATTTCCGGCGGCACCGACATCATTTCCTGCTTCGTTCTCGGCAGCCCGATCCTGCCCGTCTGGCGCGGCGAGATCCAGTGCCGCGGCCTGGGGATGGCGGTCGACGTCTTCGACGACGAAGGCCGGCCGGTCGTTGGCGAGAAGGGCGAACTGGTCTGTACCCGGCCGTTCCCGTCGATGCCGCTCGGCTTCTGGAACGACGAAGACGGCGCCAAGTATCGCGCCGCGTACTTCGAGCGCTTCCCGGACATCTGGTGCCACGGGGATTTCTGCGAGATCACCGAACACGGTGGCCTGATCATCCACGGCCGTTCCGATGCGACGCTCAATCCGGGTGGCGTGCGCATCGGCACCGCCGAGATCTACCGCCAGGTCGAGCGCCTGCCAGAGGTGCTCGAATCGCTGGTGATCGCCCAGAACTGGCCGCCGGAAAGCCTCGGCGATGTGCGCATCGTGCTGTTCGTGCGCCTGCGCGGGGGCGTCGAGCTGACCGAACAACTGATCGCCCGCATCAAAAGCACCATCCGCGAGCACACCACGCCGCGCCACGTACCGGCCAGGATCCTCGCCGTGGCGGACATTCCGCGCACCAAGAGCGGCAAGCTGGTCGAGCTGGCGGTGCGCAACGTCGTGCATGGCCAGCCGGTGAAGAACGTCGAGGCGCTGCTGAATCCGGAGGCGCTCGATTGCTTCCGCAATCGCGTGGAACTGGAGACGGATTGAGGCGCTGCTTCTTCGCCCTCTGGCCGGATGACGCCGTCGCCGGGAAGCTTCATCGTGTCGCCGCAGACGCGCACAGGAACTGCGGCGGGCGCGTCATGCGCCGCGATTCGCTGCACCTGACGCTGGCTTTTCTCGGCGACATTCCGGCCCAACGCATGGCGGAGGCGAGGCAAGTCGCGGACCGGATTGCCGCCGAGCCGTTCGACCTGACGCTGGATCGGCTCGGGTACTGGAAACACAACCGGATCTTCTGGGCAGGCGGCGTATCGCCACGGCTGACTTTTCTGGCCGACGCGCTGGGCGAGGGCTTGCGTGCAGCCGGCTTCGCGCTCGATGCGCGGCCCTTCGTCGCCCACATGACGCTGCTGCGCGACGCGCACTGCGCAGAGGTGCCGGTGCCGCCGCAGCCGGTCGGTTGGCCGGTCAGGGAGTTCGTGCTGGCCGAGTCGAGATTGTCGAGCCAGGG
>JAEHDA010000308.1 GCA_016880655.1 Rhodocyclaceae bacterium | reverse complement strand
GCCTACACCTGGTGGTCGAACCGCGGCCAGGCCCGGGCAAAAAACGTGGGATGGCGCATCGACTACCAGGTCGCGACCCACGACCTGGCCGCCGCAGCGCGCCGGGCGGCGGTCTACAAGGAGCAGTGGTTTTCCGATCACGCCCCCTTGACTGTCGATTACGACTTCGTGCTCTGAGCCCCTGGTTTTGCCTCCGGCCGCCCGCCCCTCATCATCGACTACGATTATGCGGTTGGTTGATCTGCATATTTGCCATCAACTGCGAAAATCGGTAGCCTTCATGTCGAATATCAGCCATTCATGCGGAGAGTAACGACATGCCCGAAATGACCGAAGTAAACAAGGACAAGCTCATCGCCGATCTCAAGGTCGTCGTCGCCGATGCCGAGGAAATCCTCAAGGCCACCGCCGGACAGGCGGGCGAGAAAATGGCCGATCTGCGCGTCAAGCTGCAGGATCACCTGATCAACGCCCGCCAGAGCCTCGCCGAAGCGCAGGCCGCCGTCGTGGAAAGAACCAAGGAGGTCGCACGCGCAACCGACGACTACGTTCACGACAATCCGTGGCGCTCGATCGGCATTGCCGCCGGCATCGGTTTCATCGTCGGCCTGCTCATCGGTCGCCGCTGACCGCTTCCTGAAGCATGGAACCCGCACCGGGCAAAAGCCTGGGTTCGCGGTTGCGCAACTACGCAGCCGGCGCGCTGGGTATCCTGCAGACGCGGCTGGAACTCCTCGCCACCGAGGTCGCCGAGGAGAAAATCCGCCTGGGTTCGCTGCTCGGTTACGCCGCGGCGGCGTTTTTCTTTCTCGGTTTCGGCGTCGTCCTGCTGGCGCTGTTCCTGACGGTGCTGCTGTGGGACAGCCATCGCCTGCTGGCGCTGGGCGTGTTCACCGCCGTATTCCTCATCATCGGCATCCTGGCGGCGCTGGCTGCCGCCCGTGTCGGGCGACAGGGGTCGCGCCTGTTCGCCGCCAGCATCTCCGAGCTGGCGCAGGATCGCGAGATGATCCGGCCGGACAATGAATCCGAAAATCGTTGAACTGGCGCTGAAGAAGCAGCGTCTTCAGCTGCAGGCAGCGGCCCAGCGCGTCATGATCATGCAGGCGCTCGAGTCGGCCTCCCCCGCCTTCGGCGTTGCCGAAAAGGTCCGCTCGGGCGTACGGTGGGCCAGGTCCCATCCGGAATGGCTGGCCGGCATCGGCGTCGCCCTCCTGGTCGCCCGGCCGCGAGCCTTCTTCCGCTGGGCGAAGCGCGGCTTCTTCGTCTGGCGGTCATTGCGCCGCCTGCGCGGCGTCGTCGAATCCATCCTGCCTGCTCGCTGACCGCCATGCCGCAACATCCGCATGGCGAACGTCGTGCCGCTGAAGCTGCCCCTGCCGGCAGCCAGGCTCCGCAACTCGGTTTCGTCCGCCATATGCTTCAGGCGCAAAAGCGGGAGCGCGACCATGTCCTGCGCGAAGTGCTCAAGGCAAAGGGGCTGATGCCGCTGCTGATGAAGCAGCGCAATGGCAACCGCTGGACCGCCGACGAGCGCAGGGAATTGAAGGATCACCTGAATACGCTGTCGCAGATATCGCCTTACCTTGTCGCCCT
>JAEHDA010000307.1 GCA_016880655.1 Rhodocyclaceae bacterium | reverse complement strand
TCGAAATGGGCATGAACCATCCGGGCGAGATCGCCTATCTCACCCGCCTGGCGCGGCCGACGGTGGCGCTGGTGAACAATGCCCAGCGTGCGCACCTGGAGGGTCTCGGCACGCTGACCGAGGTGGCCCGCGCCAAAGGCGAAATATTCGCCGGGCTGTCCGACGACGGCATTGCCGTCATAAACGCCGACGATCCGCATGCCGACCTGTGGCGTCAGCTGGCGCCCGGCAAGACGATCGTCAGCTTCGGCATGGAGACGGCTGCGGACGTGCGGGCAACCGCGCGGACGCGCGGCTTCGCCAGCGAGATTGCGCTGACGGCGCCGCAGGGCAGCGTGGAGTTCGAGCTGCCCGCACCGGGTCGCCACAACGTAATGAACGCGTTGGCCGCCGCTGCCGCCTGCCTGGCCGCGGGCGCCAGCCTCGGCACGGTGGCCGAGGCGCTGTCGCGCTACAGCGGCATCAAGGGCCGCCTGCAGCGCCGCGCCGGCCTCAACGGTGCACTGGTGATCGACGACACCTACAACGCCAATCCGGATTCGATGCGCGCCGCCATCGATGTCCTGGCCGGGCTGCCCGGCCGGCGCATCCTCGTGATGGGCGACATGGGCGAGGTCGGCGAGGCAGCCGGCCAGTTCCACGACGAGATCGGCGGCTACGCCAAAAGCCGCGGCATCGACCGGCTGTTTGCACTGGGCGAGCTGTCGGCCGCCGCCGCCCATAACTTCGATGGCGGTGCCGAACACTTCCACCAGCCGGACGCGCTCGCTGCGTCACTGAAGGGGGAACTTGGCGCGGACGTGACGGTGCTGGTCAAGGGATCGCGCTTCATGCGCATGGAGCGCGTCGTCGAAGCCATTACGGAGAAACAGAATGCTGCTTGAGCTGGCGCAATGGCTTGCGAAGGACATCCGGGCCTTCAACGTCTTCAACTACATCACGCTGCGCGCGGTGCTGGCGACGATGACCGCGCTGACCATTTCCTTCGTCTTCGGGCCGGCGCTGATCCGCTGGCTGGCGGCGAAGAAGATTGGACAGCCGGTGCGCAGCGAAGGGCCGCAAACGCACCTGATCAAGGCCGGCACGCCGACCATGGGCGGCGCCCTGATCCTGATTTCGCTCGGCGTTTCGACCCTGCTGTGGGCGGATCTTTCCAATCGCTTCGTCTGGATCATCCTGATCGTCACCTTCGGCTACGGCGCGGTCGGCTGGGTGGATGACTGGCGCAAGGTCGTCTATCGCAATCCGGATGGCTTGTCCGCCAAGGCCAAGTTCTTCTGGCAGTCGGTGATCGGCATCGTTGCGGCCGTCTACATCGTCTTTTCCATTTCGGCGCCGAACAACGAAAAGGTCCTGGAACTGTTCCTGCAATGGGTCGGCAGCGGCTTCACGCTCGAACTGCCGTCGAAGGCCAACCTGATCGTGCCCTTCTTCAAGGAAGTGTCCTATCCGGTGGGCATCTTCGGCTTCATCGTGCTCAGCTATCTGGTGATCGTCGGCACCAGCAACGCGGTGAACTTTACCGATGGCCTCGATGGCCTCGCCATCATGCCGACGGTGATGGTCGGCGCGGCACTCGGCCTTTTCGCCTACGTGGCGGGCCACGCGGTGTTTTCCAAGTACCTGCTGCTTCCCTACATCCCGGGCGCCGGCGAGCTGACGGTGTTCTGCGGCGCGCTGGCCGGCGCGGGCCTCGGCTTCCTCTGGTTCAACGCCTATCCGGCCGAGGTGTTCATGGGCGATGTCGGCGCGCTGGCGCTCGGTGCCGCGCTCGGCTCGGTTGCCGTGGTGGTACGACAGGAGATCGTCCTGTTCATCATGGGCGGCGTCTTCGTCGCCGAGACGGTATCGATCATGATCCAGGTGACCTATTTCAAGTACACGAAGAGGCGCTATGGCGTAGGCCGGCGCATCTTCCTGATGGCGCCGCTCCATCACCACTTCGAGAAGAGCGGCTGGAAGGAAACGCAGGTGGTGGTGCGCTTCTGGATCATCACCATCCTGCTGGTGCTGTTCGGCTTGTCCACCCTGAAGATCCGCTGATGGAACTGTTCGGAAAACGCATTCTCGTTCTCGGCCTCGGTGAATCGGGGCTGGCGACGGCGCGCTGGTGCGCTCGCCAGGGCGCCGAGGTGCGCGTGGTCGATACCCGGGTCGATCCGCCCTACCTCAAGGAATTGCGTGCCTCGGTGCCCGCGGCGGAGTTCTATTCCGGTCCGATGAACGAAGGTTTCGACAAGCGGTTGCTGGCCGGCGTCGATCTGCTGGCACTGTCGCCGGGGCTGTCGGCCGGCACCATGGCGGTGATCCATGCCCGGGCGCTGGGCTTGCCGGTGGTCGGCGAGATCGAGCTGTTCGCCTGGGGCCTGGAGTCGCTCGGCGTGCGGCACCAAACGCAGGTCATCGCCATTACCGGCACCAACGGCAAGACCACCACGACTGCGCTGGCCGGGCACCTGTGCCGCGCTGCCGGCAAATTGACCGGCGTGGCAGGCAACATCTCGCCGGCGGCCCTGACCGCCCTGATGGCCTGCCAGGACGAGCGGACGCTGCCCGCGATCTGGGTGCTGGAGCTGTCGAGCTTCCAGCTGGAAACCCTGGAGTCGCTCAATGCCGATGCGGCGACCGTGCTCAACATTACCGACGATCACCTCGACCGCTATATCGACCTCGACGACTACGCCATGGCCAAGTCGCGGGTCTTCTTCGGCAACGGCGCGCAGGTGCTCAATCGCGACGACGCGCGCGTGAAGCGCATGGCCATTGCCGGCCGCAAGCTGGTCAGCTTCGGCCTCGATGCACCTGGTCACGAACAGGACTTCGGTATCCGCGAGAATCGCGGCGAAGCCTGGATCGTGCGCGGCGATGCCTTCCTGATTGCAGTTCGCGAACTGCCGATCGCCGGGCTGCACAACGCCGCCAACGCCATGGCGGCACTGGCGCTCTGCGCGGCCATCGGCCTCGATCCGGTGGCGCTGCTGCCGGCGCTGCGCCAGTTTCGCGGCCTGCCGCACCGAGTCGAGCATGTCGCCGAGATCGATGGCATTGCCTGGTACGACGATTCCAAGGGCACCAACGTCGGCGCCACGGTGGCGGCGCTACAGGGCATGGGCCGCAAGGTGGTGATCATCCTCGGCGGCGACGGCAAGGGCCAGGATTTCTCGCCCCTGAAGCAGGCCGTCGCAGAGCACGCGCGCGCCGTCATCCTGATCGGGCGGGATGGGCCGCTGATCGGCGAGGCGATCGACGGCTGCGGCATCCCGGTCGATGTCGCCGCCGATCTGCCCGAGGCGGTGCAAAAGTCAGCCGTGGTGGCACGCCGAGGTGATGCGGTGCTGCTGTCGCCCGCCTGCGCCAGCTTCGACATGTTCCGCAGCTACGAGCATCGCGCCCAGGTATTCGTCGATTCGGTTCGGCGGCTGGAGGCGGCATGAACACTGCGGCGTTTTCCTCGCGGCGACGGACCGGCATGGCGCCGGCCGAACTGGATCCGCTGCTGCTCTGGCCATCCTTGTTCCTGTTGCTGTTCGGCTTGGTGATGGTGTATTCGGCCTCGATCGCCATGGCCGAGGGCAGCAAGTTCACCGGCCACCAGCCGGAGTACTTCCTGATTCGGCACGCGATTTTTCTTGCAATCGGCCTGGTCTGCGGTGCGGTTGCCTTCCAGATACCGCTGCGTTTCTGGCAGCAGTTCGCCCCCTACCTGTTCGTCGCGGGGGTGCTGTTGCTCGTCGTGGTGCTGATTCCCCACGTCGGCCGTTCGGTGAATGGTGCGCAACGCTGGCTGCCGCTCGGGCCGATCAACCTGCAGCCTTCCGAGGCGATGAAGCTGTTCGCCGTGCTGTACGCCGCCGACTACACGACCCGCAAGCTCGATGCCATGGGCAGTTTCCGGCGCGGCTTCCTGCCGATGGCCGCGGTGATCCTGCTGGTCGGTTTCCTCCTGCTGCGCGAACCGGATTTCGGCGCCTTCGTCGTCATCGCCGCCATCGCCTTCGGCATCCTGTTTCTGGGCGGCATCAACGGCCGCCTGTTCGGCCTGCTGGCATTGGTGGCAGTGGTCGGCTTCGTGCTGCTGATCTGGCTTTCACCTTATCGCCGCGAGCGCATCCTCGGCTTCATGGATCCGTGGCAGGACGCCCTGGGCAAGGGCTACCAACTGTCCCACGCGCTGATTGCCTTCGGGCGCGGCGAGTGGCTCGGCGTCGGCTTGGGCGCTTCCGTCGAAAAGCTCTTCTACCTGCCCGAAGCGCATACCGACTTCCTCCTCGCCGTGATCGCCGAGGAACTCGGCCTGTTCGGCGTGCTGGCCGTGGTGACGCTGTTCGGTCTGCTGGTGCAGCGCGCCTTCGCCGTCGGCCGCCAGGCGCTGCTGATCGACCGGGTCTATGGCGGCCTGGTCGCGCAGGGCATTGGCATCTGGCTCGGCTTCCAGGCCTTCATCAACATGGGCGTCAACATGGGGTTGCTGCCGACCAAGGGCCTGACGCTGCCGCTGATGAGCTTCGGCGGCTCGGGCATCACCGTCAACTGCGTTGCGCTGGCGATCCTGATGCGCGTCGACTACGAGAATCGGCGACTGATGCGAGGGCAGCCGACGTGACCAAGACCATCCTGATCATGGCCGGCGGCACGGGCGGCCACATCATGCCCGGGCTGGCGGTCGCCGACCATCTGAAGGCCCTGGGCTGGCGGGTGGTCTGGATGGGCAATCCGGATGGCATGGAGGCCAGGCTGGTACCCGCGCGCGGCTATGAGATGGCCTGGGTGCGTTTTGGCGCTCTGCGCGGCAAGGGGCTGCTGCGCAAACTGCTGCTGCCAATGAACCTGCTGCGCGCCTTCGCCGAGGCGCGGCAGGAGATCAAGCGCATCCGGCCCGACGTCGTGCTCGGCTTCGGCGGCTACATAACATTCCCGGGCGGCATGATGGCCGTGGCGACGGGTGTCCCGTTGGTGCTGCACGAGCAGAACTCGGTGGCCGGCCTCGCCAATCGCGTGCTCGCCGCAGTGGCCGATCGCGTGCTGACCGGCTTCCCCGATGTACTGCGCAAGGGGCGCTGGGTGGGCAATCCGGTCCGTCCGGAAATTGCCGCCTTGCCGCCGCCGGCCGAGCGCTACCCGCAGCGCGATGGGCCGCTGAACGTGCTGGTGGTCGGTGGCAGCCTGGGCGCGGCGATCCTCAACGAAACGGTGCCGCAGGCGCTGGCGCTGATCGCGGAAGCGGAACGGCCGCAGATCGTGCACCAGGCCGGCGAGAAACACATGCAGGCGCTGGCCTGGGCCTACGCGCAGGAAGGCGTCAAGGCCAGATTCGTTCCCTTCATCGAGGACATGGCGGGTGCCTATGCCTGGGCCGACCTGGTCATCTGCCGGGCCGGCGCGCTTACCGTGGCGGAACTCGCTGCGGCCGGTGTCGCCAGCGTGCTGGTGCCCTTCCCGCATGCGGTCGATGACCACCAGACCGGCAACGCACGCTTCCTGTGCTCCGCCGGGGCGGCCGTGCTGCTGCCGCAGAACAACATGACGCCCGAGGGGCTGGCCGAGTTGCGCCACCTCTCCCGCGGGCAATTGCTGCAAATGGCCGAGAAGGCCCGCTCGCTCGCCCGGCCGGACGCGACCCAAGTCGTCGCCCAGGCGTGCATCGATATCGCCAAGTGAGTCGCCAAGAGAGAACGCCATGAAGCACAAGGTCAAACACATCCATTTCGTCGGTATCGGTGGCGCCGGCATGAGCGGCATCGCCGAGGTGCTGGCCAACCAGGGCTTCGAGGTGTCCGGCTCCGATCTCGCCGAGAGCGCGACCACGCGCCGGCTGGCCGGCCTCGGCGTCCGCATCGCCATCGGCCACGCTGCCGGCAACGTTAAGGCGGCCGATGCCGTGGTCGTGTCGACGGCGGTCAAGGACGACAACCCGGAAGTCGTTGCCGCGCGCGAACGCCGCGTGCCCATCGTGCCGCGCGCGCAGATGCTGGCCGAACTGATGCGCTTCCAGCAGGGCATCGCCATCGCGGGAACGCACGGCAAGACCACCACGACCAGCCTGGCGGCGAGCTGCCTGGCGGAAGGCGGGCTCGACCCGACCTTCGTCATCGGCGGCCGGCTGAATTCGGCCGGCGCCAACGCGCGCCTCGGCCAGGGTGAGTTCCTGGTCGCCGAGGCCGACGAGTCCGATGCCTCGTTCCTGCTGCTGTCCCCCGTCGTGTCGGTTGTCACCAACATCGATGCCGACCACATGGAGACTTACGGCCAGGACTTCGGTCGCCTCAAACAGGCCTTCGTCGACTTCCTGAACCGCTTGCCGTTCTATGGCGTGGCCGTGCTTTGTCTCGACGACCTGAACGTGCGCGAGATCCTGCCCCGCATCACCAAGCAGGTCGTCACCTACGGCCTCGATCCGGCGGCCAACATCCGTGCCGAGGATGTCGTCGCCGAGGCAGGCCGCATGCGCTTCACGTGCGTGCGCCAGAACGGCAATACCAGCCGCTTCCAGGTGACACTCAACCTGCCGGGCATGCACAACGTGCTGAACGCGCTGGCGGCCATCGCCGTCGCCACGGAAGTGGGTGTCGGCGACGCGGCGATCGCCAAGGCGCTCGCGGACTTCAAGGGTGTCGGGCGGCGCTTCCAGCGCTACGGCGAGATTCCGCTCAAGACCGGCGGCGCGTTCACGCTGATCGACGACTACGGACACCATCCGGTCGAGATGGCGGCAACGCTGGCCGCTGCGCGCGGCGCCTTCCCCGGCCGGCGCGTCCTGCTCGCCTTCCAGCCGCACCGCTTTACGCGTACGCGCGACTGCTTCGAAGACTTCGTCAAGGTGCTGTCCGGTGTGGACGGCCTGCTGCTGGCGGAAGTCTATGCCGCGGGCGAGGCTCCGATCGTCGCCGCCGACGGCCGCACCCTGGCGCGCGCCATCCGCGTCGCGGGCAAGGTCGAACCGGTGTTCGTCGAGGACATCGCCGCCATGCCCGAGGCCATCATGGAATCCGCCTGCGACGGCGATGTCGTCATCACCATGGGCGCCGGATCGATCGGGGCGGTGCCCGGGAAGATCGCCAATGCCTGATCTGCGCGGCGAGTTGCGCGAAAACGAGCCCATGGCCGGGCACGTGTCCTGGCGCGCCGGCGGCCCGGTCGCGCGCGCCTATTTTCCGGCCGACCTGGCCGATCTCGCCGAGTTCCTGCGCCGGCTGCGGCCGGACGAGCCGCTGCTTGCGATCGGTTTGGGCAGCAACCTGCTGGTGCGCGACGGCGGCTTCGACGGTACCGTGGTGTTCACCCATGGCGTACTCAATGTCCTGCGTCAGGAACAGGACGGCACGATCTATGTCGAGGCCGGCGTGGCCAGCCCCAAGGTGGCGCGCTTTACGGCCAGCCTCAATCTGGTCGGCGCCGAATTCCTGGCGGGAATCCCCGGCACGTTCGGTGGCGCGCTGGCGATGAATGCCGGCTGCTACGGCGGCGAAGCCTGGCAACTGGTCGAGCGCGTGCTGATGCTGAATCGGCGCGGCGAGTTGATCGAGCGCCGGCCCGAGGAGTTTGTCGTGGGCTATCGGCATGTCGGCCTGCGGGCGGTCACCGACGAGATATTTGCCGCCGCATGGTTGCGGCTGGCGACCGGCGATGCGGCCGCTGCGCGCACGCGCATCGCCGACCTGCTGGAGAAGCGCATCGCCAGCCAGCCGCTGGATCTGCCGAATGCCGGTTCGGTGTTTCGCAACCCACCTGACGATCATGCCGCACGCCTTATCGAAGCAGCCGGACTCAAGGGCATGGCGGAGGGCGGCGCGCGGGTTTCCGAAAAGCACGCGAATTTCGTCGTTAATCCCGGCGGTATGGCGAGCGCAGCTGCGATAGAAAGTCTAATCGGCCGAATTCAGGTCGAGGTGCGCCATCGGTTCGGTGTCGAACTGGTGCGCGAGGTGCGAATTGTGGGAGATGCGGCGTGACCGGCGGCGGCAATCTGGGCAGGGTGGCGGTGATGTTCGGCGGCAATTCGGCGGAACGGGAAGTTTCGCTGAAGAGCGGCAGCGCGGTGCTGGCGGCGCTGCGGCGCGCGGGCGTCGATGCGTATCCGTTCGATCCGGCCGAGCGGCCGCTGTCGGCGCTCAAGGAAGAGGAATTCGATCGAGTGTTCATCGCCCTGCATGGTCGGGGCGGCGAAGACGGCAGCCTACAGGGCGCGCTCGACCTGATGGGCATTCCGTATACCGGCAGTGGCGTACTGGCGTCGGCGCTGGCGATGGACAAGTGGCGCAGCAAACTCCTGTGGCAGGCAGTCGGCATCCCCGTGCCCGATTGCATGGTGCTGACTGCCGAAAGCGACTGGAATGCAGTGGCAGAGCGGCTGGGCCTGCCGTTGTTCGTCAAGCCGGCGAACGAGGGTTCCAGTATCGGCATCACCAAAGTCAAGAGCGCATTCGAGTTGCGCGCGGCCTACGAAGCCGCGGTGAAGTACGACACGCTGGTCATTGCCGAGCGATTCCTCGCGGGGGGCGAATACACGGTCGGGGTGCTGGGCAGGGACTCGCACATGCAGGCGCTGCCGGTGATCCGGATCGTGCCGGCAACCGAGTTCTACGACTACGAAGCCAAGTACTTTCGCGATGACACCCGCTACCTGATTCCCAGCGGCCTCTCCGCGGCCCAGGAACAGGAGGCCCGCCAACTGGCGCTGGACGCGTTTGCTGCGCTCGGCGGGCGCGGCTGGGGGCGGGTCGATGTGCTGCTCGACGGCGCCGGGAAGGCGTACTGCCTGGAGGCCAACATGTCGCCGGGCATGACCGATCACTCGCTGGTGCCGATGGCGGCAAAGGCGGCCGGCCTGAGTTTCGAACAGCTGGTGGTGAAGGTGCTGGAGATGGCAAGCCATGGCTAGGCCCGGACGAAAGAAAGCGGCAGAGCCGCCCGCCGACGGCTTCTGGGATCGCCCCGTGCTCATGAACCTCGCTGCGGATCTGCTGGTCGTGTTCGCCATTGCCAGCCTGGCTTGGGCGGCGGCGACCGCCGTGCAGCGTCTGCCGATATTCCCGCTGCGCGAAGTGGTCGTCGGCGGCACGGTCGAGAACGTGACCCGGAGCCAGATCGAACAGGCGACACGGGTGGCGCTGGTCGGGAACTTCTTTACCGTCGATCTCGATCAGGTCCGGACCGTGTTCGAGCGGCTGCCCTGGGTGCGCCAGGCCGAGGTGCGGCGGCGCTGGCCCGCCACGCTGGAGTTGAGCGTCGAGGAGCACGTGGCGGTCGCGCGCTGGCGGCAAGCCGACGGAGAGTCTCGCCTGGTGAATGATCGTGGCGAGGTGTTCGCTGCGGCCAGCGACCGGCAGTTGCCCGTCTTTGCCGGCCCGGAAGGATCGGCGGCGCGGATGCTGGCCCGCTACCGGGAGTTCGCCGCGGCGCTGGCCGTGGTCGGCCGCAGCCCCGAAACTCTGGTGCTGTCGAGCCGCGAAGCCTGGCAGATGAGGCTCGATGACGGCGTGGTAGTCGAGCTCGGCCGCGACGAGGCCCGACACAACCTTTCCGAGCGCCTGGCACGATTCATCGCCTACTACCGGCCGGCCATGGACAAGATCCATCTCGCGCGCGTCGGCGTGGTGGACATGCGCTACCCCAACGGTTTTGCGCTGCGGCCGTTGCCGTCGGACCTGAAATCATGAGCAAGGAAACCAAACGCGATCTCATCGTCGGCCTCGACATCGGGACGTCGAAGATCGTCGCCATGGCCGCCGAACTGGATCCGGAAGGACAGCTGTCGGTCCTCGGCGTCGGCAGCCACCAGTTCGAGGAAACCAAGGACAAGGGCATCAAGAAGGGCGTCGTGGTCAGCATCGAGGCGACCGTGGACGCCATCTCGCGCGCCATCCAGGAGGTCGAGCTGATGGCCGGCTGCAAGGTCAAGGAAGTCTATACCGGCATCGCCGGCGCGCACATCAAGAGCAAGGACTCCAATGGAATGGTGGTCGTGCGCGAGAAAGAGGTGACGGAATACGACGTCGCCCGCGCGATCGAGGCCGCCAACGCCACGCCGATTTCCGCCGACGACCAGATCCTGCACACGATTCCGCAGGAGTTCATCGTCGACGGCCAGGACGGCGTCAAGGAGCCGATCGGCATGGACGCCAAGCGGCTCGAAGTGAAGGTGCACCTGGTCACGGGCGCCGTGACGGCCGTGCAGAACATCGTCAAGTGCGTACATCGCTGCGGGTTGGAGGTCGTCGATCTAGTGTTGCAGCCACTGGCTTCCGGGATGGCCGTGCTTACCGACGACGAGAAGGATGTCGGCGTTTGCCTGGTCGATATCGGCGGCGGCACGACCGACATCGCCGTGTTCACCCAGGGCGCCATTCGCCATACCGCGGTGATCCCGATTGCCGGCGACCAGATCACGTCCGACATCGGCATTGCCTTGCGCACGTCGACACCCGATGCCGAGGAAATCAAGATCCGTTACGGCGTGGCCTTGCAGCAGCTAGCCGATCCGGAGGAGATGATCGAAGTGCCCGGTGTCGGCGACCGGCCGGCCTCGCAGCTTTCCCGCCAGACCCTGGCTGGTTTCATCCAGCCGCGCATCGAGCAGATCTACCAGATGGTCCGCGAGGAACTGGCGCGTAGCGGCTACGAACGCCTGTTGCGGGCTGGCGTGGTCATCACCGGCGGGTCAGCGACCATGCCGGGAATGATGGAACTCGGCGAGGAGATGTTCCACAACACGGTGAAGCTCGGCTTGCCCCGTTACGACGGAAGTCTGCGCGACATCGTGCGCAATCCGCGCTATGCAACGGCAGTCGGTTTGCTGATGGAAGGTGTTACCCAGCGGCGGCGAGGTCTGAAAGTACAGGGGCCGGTGACATTCCGGCAAACGCTGGCCCGCATGCGGGCCTGGTTCAGCAAGAATTTTTAGGTTGCATCAACAAGGAGGCGAGCATGTTTGAAATCATAGACAAGGAGCCAGGCGGAACCGTCATCAAGGTCGTCGGTGTCGGTGGCGCTGGTGGCAACGCCGTCGAGCACATGATCCGCGAGGGCGTGCAGGGCGTGGAGTTCATCTGCTGCAACACCGATGCCCAGGCGCTGAACATGTCGTCGGCGGACATCAGGCTGCAACTCGGCCCGGGCCAGGGAGCCGGCGGCAAGCCCGAAAAGGCGCGCGACCTGGCACACCAGGAGCGCGAACAGATCGCAGCGGCGCTCGAGGGTGCGCACATGGTGTTCATCACCGCCGGCATGGGTGGGGGCACCGGTACGGGTGCCGCCCCTGTGGTGGCCGAGGTGGCGCGCGAGAAGGACATCCTGACCGTGGCCGTGGTCACCAAGCCGTTCGAGTTCGAGGGCAAGCGCATGCGCCTGGCCGAGGAAGGCCTGGCCGAACTGCAACAGTATGTCGATGCGCTGATCATCATCCTCAACGAACGCCTGATGGAAGTGCTTGGTGACGACGTCAGCATGCACGAGGCCTTCCGAGCCGCCGACAACGTTTTGCGCAATGCCGTTGGCGGCATAGCCGAAATCATCAACGTGCCGGGATTGGTCAACGTCGATTTCGAGGACGTGCGTACGGTGATGGGCGAAATGGGCAAGGCCATGATGGGTTCGGCGACCGCCACCGGCGTCGATCGCGCGCGTCTGGCCGCCGAGGCTGCCGTTGCCAGCCCGCTCCTCGAGGGCATCGAACTGTCCGGCGCCCGCGGTGTGCTGGTGAATATCACCGCCAGCCGCAACCTGGGCATGCGCGAGGTCAAGGACGTGATGGGCACCATCAAGGCCTACACGCACGACGAAGCCACGGTGATCTTCGGCACGGTTTTCGACGATGCCATGGAGGATCAACTGCGCGTTACCGTGGTTGCCACCGGACTGGGCGGCAAGGTTGCCGTCAAGCCGAGACTGGAGCGCGTGGAGGGTTATGGCTTGCGCACCGGTACCGACGATCGCGTCTACGGGGAACCGATTGGTGCCCAGATCTATGACAGCGGCGCCTCGCTGCCGGATGTCTTCTCGTCAAGCCGTACCCGCAACGCGGCCGTCAAGGCGATGGTCGATAGCGGCATGGATCGTTACGACATCCCGGCCTTCCTGATCAAGCAGGCCGACTGAGCCGACGCAGCATGGCCGCTCCGGGAGATCGCCTCCTCCCCGAGCGGCCCCATGTTGCGAATTGGTTTAACATTGTGCCCTGCAACATTCCACGGTTCCGGCAATGCTGAAGCAACGTACCCTCAAGTCGATCATTCGTGCCACCGGCGTCGGCCTGCATTCCGGCGTGAAGGTGACGATCGTGTTGCGTCCGGCTGCGCCCGATAGTGGAATTGTCTTTACGCGGGTTGATCTGGATCCACCCGTCGAGATGAAGGCCAACCCGTATGCCGTCGGCGATACGCGTATGGCGTCCTGCCTGGAAAAGGATGGTGCAAAGCTGGGAACCGTCGAACACCTGATGTCGGCACTGGCCGGCCTGGGTGTCGACAATCTTTATGTCGACGTGGATGCGGCTGAAATCCCGATCATGGACGGTTCGGCCGGTCCTTTCGTCTTCCTGCTGCAATCGGCAGGCATCGAGGAACAAAAGATTGCCAAGAAGTTCATTCGCATCCGCAAGACCGTCGAAGTCAGCGAGGGCGACAAATGGGCGCGGCTGGAGCCCTACGACGGTTTCCGGCTGAGTTTCTCGATCCTGTTCAATCATCCGGCCGTCGATCAGTCGGGTACCAAGGTCGTCATGGATTTCGCCGACGACTCATACACCCGAGATATCGCGCGGGCGCGCACCTTCGGCTTCACCCAGGATGTCGAGGCCTTGCGCGAGCAGGGGCTGGCGCTCGGCGGCAGCATGGAAAACGCGATTGTGATGGATGAATACCGGGTGCTGAATGCCGAGGGCCTGCGCCTGAGCGACGAATTCGTTCGGCACAAGGTGCTAGATGCCATCGGCGATCTCTATCTGGCCGGCCACCCGCTGCTCGGCGCGTTCTCCGCCCACAAATCCGGTCATGCCATGAACAACCGCTTGTTGCGGGAACTCCTGGCCGACGCCACGGCTTGGGAATGGGCGTCGTTCAGCCGCCCGGAAGAAGCGCCGATGGCCGTGCGGCACCTCTACCCGCAGACAGTCTGATGCTGCTCCTGCGCATCGTCGGCGTCCTGACCGCGATTGTCATCGGTGCCGGTATCTTCGCCTACCTGGTATCCGGGGAGAAGCGCTACCTGCGCCTGGCGGCTCGTGTCGCCAAGTACGCATTCATCTTCGTTCTGGTTGTCCTGGCGCTGATGTTTCTGGAACGGGTGATCGTCATCTAGTGCGGTCCACCAGCCGTTTCAGCGCATCTCGCAACGAAGATCCTTCTGGTAGGCCATCTGCTAGTGATGTAAGTGCCTGCTTTTGCAGGGAACCCATTCCAGCGGGCCTTCCCCGTCGGATCGCGGCCTGACTGCTTGCGCCGGGTTGCAGGCGGATATCGATTCCGGTAACCTCAACCGCCTCATTTTGAAAAACGGCTACCAGACGTGGCTCCAATTGCCTAAGCTTGGTAGCGACTGTGCCGTTAGCGGCATGGATGATGATTTTTCCCAACCTCAGATTGGCAACGCGTGAGTGACGCGCGAGCGGCGTCGCCGACTCGAAGACACGCTGAAGTCGTAACAATCGGCGCGCGTGCGCGGAGAATCTGGCGAGGCTGACATCGGCCGACAGATAGTCTTCCAGGCTGCGGGGGCGACCGCGCGGCAGGGGCATGGATTAGCGAAATTCGCGGAAAGGAGTAGGGACGTGCATATTATTCTCGTCTCCGACAGGCTGGCAACGGCGAAAACGGTCGTTCTGACCGGACGGCACATGGCGCTGCTGGCCACCGCGCTATTGGTCATCGTCATTGGCCTCGCCTCGCTGATTTCCTATCTCACTGTCCGTCATGCCGCAGAGATCCAACTGCCTTTCCTTCAGGAGATGGTTCAGGCAACGGCTGCGGAAAACACGCGTGCCAGTCGAGAACGGGTGCGTGAAAACCTGAACGCCATGGCTGTCCGCCTGGGCGAGATGCAGGCGCAGGTGATGCGTCTCGATTCCATGGGCGAGCGCCTCGCCGGACTGGCGGGAATCAAGCGGCAGGATATCGGTCCGGCCGCAACCAATGCCAAGGATGGCCGTGGCGGACCGCTACAGCAGCCGACCCCGCTGTCCCCTGAAGAGTTGCGACAAGCCGTCGAGACCCTGTCGCATCAGCTTGAAGCGAAAACCGATGCGATGTCCTTGATGGAAAGCCAGTTGCTCGATGAGCGCATTCGCAAGAACAAGCTGCCGACTTCGCTGCCGTTGGAGTCCAGTTGGAACGCGTCATCGTTTGGCTGGCGCGTCGACCCCTTCACGGGCGAGGCCGACCTGCATACCGGAGTCGACTTTCCGGCCGAGGTGGGCATTCCGATCAAGGCAGCCGCCGCCGGAGTCGTCGTCAATGTCGAGAAACATGCGGCCTACGGCAATTTCGTCGACGTCGATCATGGCGACGATCTGGTGACACGCTATGCTCATTGCTCGAAAGTCCTTGTCCAGCCGGGCGCGCTGGTCAAGCGCGGTCAGATTGTCGCCGAAGTCGGCTCCACCGGTCGCTCAACCGGGCCACACCTGCATTTCGAGGTCCGCATCCACAACGTCGCCCAGAATCCGAACCGCTTCCTCCAGGCCGCTGCGCGGTCGCCGAAGACGGCCATGCGCTGAGTCGCGTCTCCGCGGCGAAGGCACGCCGGGGGGCGGATGTGCCCCCCATGCTAAAATTCGCCCTTTGCTTCGCATCGGCGCCCATTCATGATTTCCGGTTTTCTCAAGAAGATTTTCGGCAGCCGCAACGACCGGCTCATCAAGCAGTATTCCCTGACCGTCGCCCGCATCAATGCTTTCGAGCCGGGGCTACAGGCGCTCCCGGACGAGCAACTGCGGGCCAAGACCGACGAGTTCAAGGCGCGCCTCGCCAAGGGCGAAGCGCTGGATGACCTGTTGCCGGAGGCATTTGCAGTCGTTCGCGAAGCAGGCAAACGTGCGCTCGGCATGCGCCACTTCGACATGCAGATGATCGGCGGCATGGTGCTGCATAACAACAAGATCGCCGAAATGCGCACCGGTGAAGGCAAGACCCTGGTGGCGACCTTGCCGGCTTACCTGAACGCACTGACCGGCAAGGGCGTGCATATCGTCACGGTGAACGATTACCTGGCCAGCCGCGACGCGGAGTGGATGGGGCGCCTGCATAGGTTCCTCGGCCTGACGGTCGGCGTGAACCTGTCCCAGATGTCGCATGACAAGAAGCAGGCTGCGTACGGCGCCGACATTACCTACGGCACCAACAACGAATTCGGCTTCGACTACCTGCGTGACAACATGGTGTATTCGCCGGGCGAGCGGGTGCAGCGCGGACTGGCCTACGCGATCGTCGATGAGGTCGACTCGATCCTGATCGACGAGGCACGCACGCCATTGATCATCTCCGGCCAGGCCGAGGATCACACCGATCTCTACGTCAAGATGAACGCCGTGCCGCCGCTGCTGACCATAGGCG
>JAEHDA010000306.1 GCA_016880655.1 Rhodocyclaceae bacterium | reverse complement strand
CCCGATGCCCCGCTGGTGCCGAAATTGCTGTGCTGAAACTGGACGCCGAACTCCGAGGCATTGTCCGCCGTAACTTCGGCGATCAGCGCCTCGACATAGACCTGAGCCCGCCGTCGGTCGAGTTGGTCGATGACCGAGCGCAGGTTGTTGTAAACCGCCTCCGGTGCCGTGATGATCAATGAGTTCGTGCTGCGATCCGCCTGCACCATCTGCCCGCCTTCGTTTCCGGCGGTCGTCGTGGCTTGAGCCACCTGAGGCTGCCCGGCAACGGTCCCCGATGCAATGCCCGCTGTGCCTGACGACCTGGAATCGCCGGTCAGAACGCTGCGCAGGGTCTGCGCCACCTTCGTCGCATCGGCATTCCTGAGATAAACGACATGGATGTTGCCGGCTGCGCCCGGTTGGTCCATATTGGCGACCAACTGGCGTATCGAGTTGATGCGGGAGGGATTGTCGGAACGGACCAGCAGCGCGTTCAAGCGGTTGTCGGCGGCAACGGTCACGCGCTGACTGGGATCGGCGGTTTGCTGCGAACCGGCGGCCTCGCCCACCAACTTGCTGATCAACGGCGCGATATCCTGGGCCGATGTATGCTTGAGCGGGACGATGACGATGTCGCCTTGGGGAACGTCGAGCGCGTCGATGATCTTGGCGATTCGGCGGACGTTGTCGGCGTAGTCGGTGACGATCAAGGTGTTGTTGTTGGCGTAGGCGGTGACCGAATTGTTGGGCGACACCAGCGGCCGCACGACCGTCAACAACTGCGTCGCCGACTCATTCTTGACATGGAAGACGTGCGTGACCAAGCGCTCGCCGCGCAGCTGACTCCGCGACCGGCTCACCGGGGCCGAATGCGTCTTGGCCTCAGCTTCCGGGACCACCTTGACGATACCGCCCTCCTCGACGACGCTGTAACCCTGCAAGCGCAGGGCGGAAAGCAGTATCTGGTACGCCTCCTCCGAAGTGACAGGCTTGCTGGTGACGATGTTGAGCGTCCCCTTGACCCGTGGATCGATCAGGATGTTTCGGTTCGATATCTTGCCGATCGCGCGAATCACCGTCTCGATGTCGGCGTTGGCGAAGGTCAGCGACACTCCCGCCTCGCCTTGTTGCGCCCATGCAGCCGACGCCAGCGAGAGTAGCGCGACCAGCGCGACGCGGAACCTACGGTTGATGCCTTCCATCATGGACGAGAACGCTCCGGACGAGGGTTGGTATTCGGCCGCGTCGGAGCCGTCATGCCCCCTCTGTCGACCGGGGCATCCTGCCCTGCCGGGCCCACGCTGCCCGGGGCCAACGACGGTGTCGCTGGTTTCATCATTTCGACTGTCTCGACGCGTTCTCCAATTTTCAGGCGAACCTGACCGGGCAACACCTCCAGCAAGGTCACGCCCGGCGAGAAGGTCTCGCCTTCAAGAACAGCCACCGAAGGCTTGCCGTCCTCGGAGAGGATGGCAAATCCGGCAACCTCAGGGCTTGCCGTCATTGCCCCCATCAATCGAAAGTTTACCGTAGGCCGATCGGCGCCCGGTCCGTCTCCTGCCGACGACGTACGGCCGAACAGATTGCGGGACGCGATAGCCTTCGCAGCTGCCGGGTGATCCAGAAGCGGAGCGGCTTCAACCGCCACGGCGGCATCGGGCGCAGCAATCTGCCAGAACCAGTTGGCCAGAACCCAGCCGACAATCAAGATGGCCCCGAACCACGCTGCCCCGCGGACAAGCACCGGCAAGACTCGCAGCTGGCTGCGAGTTCCGGTGGCAGGCAACGACAGGAATCGGGATATTGCAAGCATCGTGGCGTGTGTATCGAACTCCGCAAGTAGTCCTTCAATTGAGGCATCAAGACGCGCCGGACGGGCGGCAGGATTGTTCGACCAGAAAAGTTGGACATTCACTGCAATCGCCCGGGAAAGCTGATATATCGCCCGTCGCCATATTCCCGAAGCTAACAATCGAAGCGATCAGCGACTGTTTTCCATTTTAATAGCATTTAGTATCGAAATTGACTCCAGTCGCAGTGAGAATATCGGTCAGTGTGGCAAAATATTTAATAAATGTCGCCAACGAACCGAATAATGACAATTGTTTCGATCGAACCAGCCAGGGAGCCAATGTGATCAGGGTATTCAGCCACTGGGTCCAGCCCGCGACCATCATTGGCGTCGTTTCCGATTTCGCCTTCATCCTGCTCGGCATAGGCATCGCTTTCGCCTGGGTTGGTCAAGGCTTGCCGGTCGAACTCGATGTCGTGGTGATCTACTCGCTGGTGCTGGCCGTGACGATGCTGATGCTGAACGCGTCGCTCGGTTTCTACCACCGGGTCCAAACGCACAACTTCTTCCAGACGCGGGCACGTGCGATTCTGACGCTGCACTTGTCCATTCCGATCGCTTACGGCTTGTACCTGCTGCTGCCCATGACCGCGGTCAACAAGCAGTTTCTTCAGCTATCGGTAATGGGCGCGGTATTCGGCATGCTCGTCAATCGCCTGCGCGCCTACCACATGCCGCCGCCCCAGATCATGATGAGCCGGGTGCTGATTTTCGGCTGTGGCGACAAGGCGCTCGAGATCGCCCGCATCATCTCGAAGTCGGATCGCTATGTCGACATCGTCGGCTACGTGCCCGGCCCCACCGGCGAAAAATGCTGCGTGCCCGCTGAGCAGGTCGTCAGCACGGACAGTTCACTGGCAATGACGGCACGCAGGCACGATGTCGACGAGATCATCATCGCCATCACCGAGCGGCGCGGCGGCGCCATGCCCTTGCGCGAACTGCTCGACTGCAAGCTCTATGGCGTCCGTGTGCTCGACTTGGCGACCCACTTCGAACAGTTTCTGGGCCAGATCCGTCTCGACTCCCTCAAGGCGAGCTATCTGATCTTCGGCTCGGGCTTCCGCCAGACCTTCATGCGCAACGCCGTCAAGCGAGTGTTCGACATTTTCTGCTCCTTGATCCTTCTGACACTGGCTGCGCCGATGATGATCGTTGCGGCACTGGCAATCGTCGTCGAAAGCGGCTTCCCCGTCTTCTATCGCCAGGAGCGCGTCGGTCTCGACGGCAGGCCGTTCAACGTCATCAAGTTCCGCAGCATGCGTACCGACGCCGAGAAGGACGGCAAGCCGCGCTGGGCCACTTCCGGCGACAGCAGGGTGACGCGCGTCGGCCGCATCATCCGCAAGCTGCGCATCGACGAGCTGCCTCAGCTGATCAGCGTCCTGAAGGGCGACATGAGCCTCGTCGGGCCGCGCCCGGAACGCCAGTTCTTCGTCGAGAAGCTGACGCAGGAGATTCCCTTCTATGCCGTCCGGCACAGCGTCAAGCCCGGCGTCACAGGCTGGGCCCAGGTTCGCTATCCATACGGCGCCTCGGTCGAAGACTCGGCGCAGAAGCTTCAGTACGATCTCTATTACGTCAAGAACCACACGCTGTTTCTCGACATGGTGATCCTGTTCGAGACGGTCGGCGTCGTGCTGAGCGGCAAGGGTGCCCAGTAGCCTCCGCCACCGCAACCGCCGCCAAGTCCATGGTCGCCGAACGCGACGAAGCGTCAAAACACACTCCGGTCATGCAGCAGTATCTGGCGCTGAAGCGCCAGCATGCCGATCTGCTGCTGTTCTACCGGATGGGCGACTTTTATGAGCTGTTCTTCGACGACGCCGAGAAAGCCTCCCGGCTACTCGACATCACCCTGACCAAGCGCGGCCAATCGGCCGGCAAGCCGATTCCGATGGCCGGCGTGCCATACCACGCCGTCGAGCAGTATCTGGCCAAGCTGGTGAAGCTCGGCGAGTCGGTCGCCGTCTGCGAGCAAATCGGCGATCCCGCAACGTCGAAGGGCCCGGTCGAGCGGGCGGTGACGCGCATCGTCACTCCGGGCACGCTCACCGACGCCAACCTGCTCGACGACCGCAGCGACGCCCTGCTGCTCGCCATCGCCTTCGAACGCCAGCGCACCGGCCTGGCCTGGCTGAATCTGGCCAGCGGCGATTTCCGGCTGCTCGAAGCGCCGCTGGCCCAACTGCCGGGACAACTCGAGCGACTTCGCCCCGCCGAGGTACTCGTCGCCGATGGATCGGCCCAACTGGCGAACGATCTCGACTGCACCGTCAAGCGCCTGCCCGACTGGCACTTCGATGCCGAAGGCAGCGCCAGGCAACTGGCCGAGCACTTCGGAACGCGCGACCTGGCGGGCTTCGGTGCCGATGCCACGCCGCTTGCCGTCGCCGCGGCGGGCGCGCTATACCAGTACGCCCGCGCCACCCAGATGCAATCGCTGGCGCACGTCACCGGACTGATTGTCGAACGCGATGGGGCCTACCTGCGGCTGGATGCCGCCACCCGCCGCAACCTGGAAATCTCGGAAACCCTGCGCGGCCTGCCGTCGCCGACCCTGCTGTCGCTGCTCGACACCTGCTCGACCAGCATGGGCTCGCGCTGGTTGCGCCATGCGCTGCATCATCCGCTGGCCGACCGCGCCGAGGCGGCGCAGCGGCATGAAGCCGTCGCCGACCTTATCGGCGAGACCGGCGACGGCCTGCACCTGCCACTGCGCCGCGAACTGCGTTCGGTCGGCGACGTCGAGCGCATCACCGCCCGCATTGCGCTCAAGAACGCCCGTCCGCGCGACCTCTCCAGCCTTCGCGAGACGCTCTCGCAAGTGCCGGTCCTGACCAGCCTGCTATCGGGTAGCGTGTCACCACGGCTGACTTTCATCACCACGGAACTCGAACCACCTGGCGAATGCCTGGCCCTGCTGACCCGCGCGATCGCCGTCGAGCCGGCGCTCCAGATTCGCGACGGCGGCGTGATCGCCACGGCGTACTCGCCGGAACTGGACGAGCTGCGGGCATTGCAGGCCAACTGCGGCAAGTTCCTGCTCGACCTCGAGCAGCGCGAGCGCGAGCGCAGCGGCATCGCGAGCCTGAAAGTTGAATTCAACAAGGTGCATGGCTTCTACATCGAGGTCACCCACGCCAACACCGAGCGCGTGCCCGACGACTACCGCCGCCGCCAGACCCTAAAAAACGCCGAGCGCTACATCACGCCCGAGCTGAAAGACTTCGAAGACAAGGCCCTATCGGCCAACGACCGCGCTCTGGCCCTGGAGAAGCGACTCTACGAGGCACTGCTGGACCAGCTGGCGCCATGGATTCCGCAACTCCAGCGCATCGCGCGCGCGCTGGCACTGCTCGACGGCCTGTGCGCCTTCGCCGATGCTGCCGTGCGCCTCGAATGGACACGCCCGCAATTTGTCGCAGAACCGCTGATCGACATCGAGGCAGGTCGCCATCCGGTCGTCGAAGGCGAAGTCGATGCCTTCATCGCCAACGATGCGAAGCTATCGACCACGCGCAAGCTGCTGCTGGTCACCGGTCCGAACATGGGCGGCAAGTCGACCTACATGCGCCAGGTGGCCCTGATCGTGCTGCTCGCCCACTGCGGCGCCTGCGTGCCCGCCCGCGCCTGCCGGCTCGGCCCGATCGATGCGATCTTCACCCGCATCGGCGCCGCCGACGACCTCGCCTCGGGCCGTTCCACCTTCATGGTCGAGATGACCGAGGCGGCCGCCATCCTGCACGGCGCAACCGAGAAGTCGCTGGTGCTCATGGACGAGATCGGCCGCGGCACCTCGACCTTCGACGGCCTGGCGCTGGCCTTCGCCATCGCCCGCCACCTGATCGAGAAGAACCGCGCCTGCACGCTGTTCTCCACCCACTACTTCGAGTTGACGCGCCTGGCGCAGGACTACCCCGAATGCGCCAACATCCATCTGGATGCCGTCGAGCATGCGCACCGGATCGTCTTCCTGCATGCCGTGGAAGAAGGCCCGGCTTCGCAGAGCTACGGCATTCAGGTCGCCGCGCTGGCAGGCATCCCTGGCAGCGTGGTGCGCGATGCCAAGCGGCACCTGGTTCGGCTGGAGAATCGCGAAGTGATCGCCGGTCCGCAGCCCGACTTGTTCGCACGGCTTCCGGAACCAGCCGCCGAACCGGCGCCACACCCCGCCGTCGAGTCCCTGCGCGAACTTGACCCGGACGCCCTCTCGCCCAGGGAAGCCCTCGACAAGCTCTACGAACTGAAACGACTGGCGGATTAGGTAAAGGCTAATTGGGGCCGACGCACAAGGCCGTCGTCGATTCGTTGTGGCCGGCAACGGCCATGCGTTCGAGTTCTCCCAGCACCGTGAGACTTTCACGTTCCATTGCCAAGGCTTCGCTCAGTCCCGCTTCGGCATTGCCGGCCATGAAACAGCGCACCGCATCGACGCCATGCTTATGGAAGGCCACATGGGCCGGCTCCACCTCCTTGTAGCCAGGCAGCCTCGAGAAACAATCGCGGCCATCGCCCTGGTAGTACCACTTGCCCAGGCGGCAATTGACGTGACTGGCGAACTCGTCGGCCGTCTTGGTCGACAGGCCCAGGAAGACCTTGTAGATATCGAACTTGAAGATGAGGTGGTCGAGCTTGGCGGTCTCGACGAAGCTGCGCAAGGCACTGGCGGCAATGGTGCCCGTCATCTGCCGCGTCAGGTTTAGCAACCCCTGCATGCCGCTGGTGGCCTGGGTACCGTCGCGGGCGAACTCGGTGGCCTGCTGCGGGCTCACCTCCATCATCGCCTTGACCTCCAGAGTTTCGTGCTGGATGGCGCCGACCAGCGACGATATCTCGCCCGTGGCGGCAGTAGTCCGCTCGGCCAGCTTGCGCACCTCGTCGGCCACCACCGCGAAACCGCGGCCCTGCTCGCCGGCACGGGCCGCCTCGATGGCGGCGTTGAGGGCCAGCAGGTTGGTCTGGTCGGCGATCTCCTTGATCAGATTGACAATGCCGCCGATCTGGCTGGTACGCTCGTTCAGGTGCTCCACCTTCGCCGCGGTTTCCTGCGTCCGATCCGCCATCTGCCGCAGATTGCCGGATACCCGCTCGATCGCTACCACATTGGCGGTCAGGGTTTCGCTGGCACGAACGGCTTCCACGCGCTCTTCCTTCATGGCCATGGCGAGGGAAGCCAGGGTGCCCTGAACCAGGGTAGCGGATTCGCCGAACTGCTTGAGTCGCTGGAACAGGCCGGCATACATCCGCAATTGCGCATCCATGCTGCCACGATCGGCGACCGCGGCATCGCGCTCGGCCGTCAGGGTTGCCAACTGACCTTCCAGTATTTGCTGGCGCTGCTGCGCCTCGTCGAGCGCGCCTTCCAGCCGTTTCACTTCGCGAACATGCTTGCCAAAAAACATCATTCCTCCCTCCTTGCCCTTTCCGGCGATGGGAAACTGCCCCGCGTGGGTCAGTGGTGGTGATGCCCCCCGGGTGCATGGACATGGCCGTGACCGATCTCGTCAGCGGTCGCGGGGCGCACTTCGGCCACAGTGCAGGAAAACACCAGCGCCATGCCGGCCAGCGGATGATTGCCGTCGACCACGACTTTGTCGTCGGCGATGTCCGTGATGGTGTACAGCTCGCCGTCATCGCCGTCTTCGGTCGCGCGTTCGAACTGCATGCCGACCTCGATGTTGTCCGGAAACAGCGAGCGCTCCTCGATCATGACCAGTTCCGCGTCGTAGTCACCGAAGGCATCGTCGGGCTGGAGCTTGACCGCCAGCTTCTCGCCAATCACCTTGCCCTGCAATGCCTCCTCGATCAGCGGGAAAATGCCTTCGTAGCCACCGTGCAGGTAGATCAGGGGCTGTTCGCCGCCATCGACCAGGTTGCCGTCGCTGTCGGTGACCTGATAGCTCAGAGTGACTACGGTGTTTTTTGCGACTTGCATGAGTGACGGCTTCCATTCAGTTGCTTGACCAGTTGGAATACCTCCGCGGCATGCCCCTTGGGGGGCACCTCGTAGAGGGCATGGCGGATGATACCTTGCTTGTCGACGATGAATGTCGAGCGCGATACCACCAGCCTGCGCTGTCCTTCGTGCTCGCGGTAGTGATACACGCCGTACTGGTGGCCGACCTTGCCGTCGACATCGGACAGCAGGCGCACCGAAAGGCCGTTCTTGTCGCGAAATTCGGCATGCGCCAGGCAATCGTCGCGCGAGATGCCCAGGATCACGCAACCAAGCTCGTTGAACTCCGCCTCGTGATCGGAAAATTCGATCGCCTCGCGGGTGCAGTACGGTGTGCCGTCCTTGGGATAAAAAAAGATCACCGCGTGCTGCTTGCCGCGCAGGGACGCCAGTTCGAAACTTTCCATGTCGGCGTCGGGCAATGAGAACTTCGGTGCCGGCTGGCCGGGCTGCAACATGGGCGAGATCCTCTGTCGGGTGACGTCTTGATTCTAACCGAGTCGCCCGGCCTTCTTGCAAGCGCCAGATGTTACTTTGGTCAGAACCGCTACGCCGCCTGCGCGTGGGTCTCGAAGCGGCGATGGCCGCTGGCCAGATATTCCGGTGAGCGCATTTCGATTAGCCGTGAAACCGTGCGCTGGAACTCGCCCGCCTGCGGGCCGGCCACATAGAGTTCATCCGCCGGACATGCCGCCGTCACGACCACCTTGACGCGATGGTCGTAGAGCACGTCGACCAGCCATGTGAAACGCCGGGCTTCCGACGCTTGATCGGCACCCATGCGCGGCACACCGGACAGGAACAGGGTATGGAAGCGATGCGCGAGATCGAGGTAATCGTTCTGCGAACGTGGCCCGCCGCAGAGCGTCGTGAAATCGAACCAGGCGATGCCGGGCGCGCGGTGGAGCACGGGCAGCTGCCGGCCCATGACTTCGAGCGGGCGGTCGTGGCCACCGCCGCCGGCGACGCGGCTGAAGGTCGCCTTCATCGAATGTTCAGAGCGCTCGTCGGCAGGATAATGGTAGATGTCGGCCTGTTGCAGCGCCCGCAGTCGATAGTCAATGCCCGCGTCGATCTTGATCACATCGAGCTTGTCGTTGAGCAGCGCAATGGTCGGCAACAGTCGTTCGCGCTGGAGACCGTTGGGGTACAGCCCATCGGGCGGATAGTTGGAGGTGATGCAGAACAGCACGCCGGCCTCGAACAGCGCCTCCACAAGACGGCCGAGGATCATGGCGTCGGCGATGTCCGAGACGTGGAATTCGTCGAAGCACATCAGGCGCGTTTCCTTCGCCACCTGCGCCGCAACCCTGGCCAGGGGGTCGGATTCGTTCTTCAAGGCCTGCAGGCGCTCGTGAATCTCGCGCATGAAGGCATGAAAATGGACGCGTCGCTTCCTCTGGTACGGCACGGCCGCGAAGAAGCAGTCCATCAGGAAACTCTTGCCGCGCCCGACGCCGCCCCAGAACCAGACGCCGCGCGGCAACTCGGGACGCACCAGCAACTTGCGCAGCTTCGTGCGGCGCGCCGCCTTGAAGGCCACCAACTCGTCGTAGAACTGCTGTAGCCGCATGGCGGCCATCAATTGCGCGGGGTCGGCGACAATGCCGCGCTCGGCCAGCGCGGCATTGAAGCCTTCGATCATCCCGTCCTTCGGGACGTTGAGAACCCGGTGCGGCAAATCAGAAGTGCAGCGGTCGCTTGTCGACGGCCAGCGCCGCCTCGTGCATCACCTCCGACAAGGTCGGATGCGCATGGCACGTCCGCGCCAGATCTTCGGCGGACGCGCCGAACTCCATCGCCACCACCGCCTCGGCGATCAGCTCCGAGGCATTGTTGCCGATGATGTGCACACCGAGGATGCGGTCCGTCTTCGCATCGGCAAGCACTTTGATGAAACCCGTGGTATCGCCCTGGCCGAGCGCCCGGCCATTGGCCAGGAACGGAATCTGCCCGGCCCGGAACTCGACGCCCGCACTCTTGAGCTGCGTTTCGGTCTTGCCGACCCAGGCGATCTCGGGATGGGTGTAAGTAACCAGGGGAATCGCATCGTAATTGACGTGTCCGGCCTGACCGGCGATTAGCTCGGCGACCATCACCCCTTCCTCCATGCCCTTGTGCGCCAGCATTGCACCCCGCACGACGTCGCCCACCGCCCAGATGCCAGGCTGGTTGGTCTGGCAGTGATCGTCGACCGCGATGCGGCCGCGCTCGTCGATCTGCAGGCCGACATTTTCCGCACCGAGGCCGTCGGTGCTCGGCACGCGACCGACCGAAACGATCAGCTTGTCGCAGTCGAGCGTCTTCGTCTCGTCGCCGACTTCATATTCGACGCTCACGCCCTTCTTGCCCTGCGTCACCTTGTTGATCTTGACGTCGAGGTAGATGTTCAGACCCTGCTTCTGCGTGAAGGTCTTCCAGGCTTCCTTGGCAACCGCGGGATCGGCCGCGGCCAGGAAATCCGGCAGGGCTTCGAGGATGGTCACTTCCGCACCCAATCGTTTCCACACCGAGCCAAGTTCCAGACCGATGACGCCGGCGCCGATCACGCCGAGGCGTTTCGGCACCCGGTCGAAGGACAGCGCGCCGACGTTGTCGCAGATGTTCTTGTTGTCGACGACGATGCCGTCGAGATGGCGCGGCCTGGATCCCGTGGCGACGATCACATTCCTGGCATCGACGACTTCGCTGCCCTCCCTGCCGGCAACCTCGACCTGCCAGAAGTCGCCGTCGCGGCCGACGAAGCGGCCGTGGCCGGCCAGCAGCGCGACCTTGTGCTTCTTGAACAGACCCTTGATTCCGCCGGTGAGCTGGGTGACGATGTTGTCCTTGCGCCGGACCATGGTGCCGACGTCGATCTTGAGGTCGTCGAGCGAAATGCCGTGCATCACGAAGGAATGGCCCGCCTGGTCATAGAGCTCGGACGATTGCAGCAGCGCCTTGGACGGAATGCAGCCGACATTGAGGCAGGTGCCGCCGAGGCGTACCTCGCCCTTCGGGTCGGCGTAGGCTTCCTTTTCGATGCAGGCAGTGCTGAAGCCGAGCTGTGCGGCCCGGATCGCCGCGATGTAGCCGCCCGGTCCGCCACCGATCACCACCACGTCGAATTGCTTGTTGGCCATCGCAGTCTCCTACAGGTCGAGCAGCAGGCGCGCCGGATCTTCCAGCGCTTCCTTCATCGTCACCAGCCCCAGCACCGCCTCGCGACCATCGATGATCCGGTGGTCGTAGGACATGGCGAGGTAGTTGATCGGCCGGATCACGATCTGGCCGTTTTCCACCACCGGGCGGTCCTTGGTGGCATGGATGCCGAGGATGGCCGATTGCGGCGGATTGATGATGGGCGTCGACAGCATGGAACCGAACACGCCGCCGTTGGAAATGGAGAAGGTGCCTCCGGACAGTTCTT
Source organism: Rhodocyclaceae bacterium (assembly GCA_016880655.1). Classification (GTDB taxonomy): domain Bacteria; phylum Pseudomonadota; class Gammaproteobacteria; order Burkholderiales; family Rhodocyclaceae; genus Fen-999. The sequence continues at coordinate 12,187 of JAEHDA010000306.1, read as the reverse complement.
CCAGCGACAGCTTGCCGTCCTTGGCCTTCTGGCCGAACTCGGCGATCTTCTTCTCGATCTGCGCCAGGCTCATCCGGTCGGCATCGCGCAGGATCGGCACCACCAGGCCGCGCGGACTGCCGACGGCGATGCCGATGTCGAAGTAGCCGTGATAGACGATGTCGTTGCCGTCGATCGACGCATTCAGCACCGGGAACTTCTTCAGCGCATGCACGGCTGCCTTGACGAAGAAGCTCATGAAGCCGAGCTTGACGCCGTGCTCCTTCTCGAACTTGTCCTTGTAGCGGTTGCGCAGTTCCATCACCGGCGCCATGTTCACTTCGTTGAAAGTGGTCAGGATGGCGTTGGTCGATTGCGATTGCACCAGGCGCTCGGCGACACGGGCCCGCAGCCGCGACATCGGTACGCGCTGCTCGGGCCGCTCGGCGACGATCTCGTCGGCGGTGATCACGGCCGGTTGCGGCAGTGCCGGCTTGCTTGGCAAAGTCAGCCCTGGCGACACGCCACCCGACGCGGGCGCCGCCGGCCTGGCCGTTCCGGCGACGTCCTCCTTGAGGACGCGCCCGCCGGGGCCGGTACCCTTCACATCGCCGGCATTCAGCCCCTGCTCTGCCATCAGCTTGCGCGCCGCAGGTCCGGGCATCGGCGCAGCCTTCGCTTCCGTCCTGGCTTCGACTCTGGCGGCTGGAGCCGCCTCCGCCTTCGCAGCCGGCGTACCACCAGCGCTGACTTTCGCTTCGGTATCGATCTGCGCGATCAGGTCGCCGGACGCCACCGACTCGCCATTCGCCTTGAGGATCTTCACCAGCACGCCGGCATCCGGAGCCGGTAACTCCAGCACCACCTTGTCGGTCTCGATGTCGATCAGGTTTTCGTCGCGGGCGACAGCCTCGCCCGCCTTCTTGTGCCAGGACACCAGCGTGGCCTCGGACACCGATTCCGACAGTTGCGGAACTTTGACGTCGATGATCATGGTCTCTCTTTTCTCCTATTTGCCGCCACCGACGCTGCCCAGGGCGGCGTCGACGACTTCTTTCTGTTGGATGGCATGCTTTGCGGCGTACCCCACGGCCGGCGACGAAGATGCCGGTCGCGCCACCACATCCAGCGTCTGGCCCTTGCGCAACGCCTTGCTCAGGGTATGTGCCTTGGCGTACCAGGCACCCTGGTTGAGCGGCTCTTCCTGGCACCAGATGATTTCGCGGGCCGACGGATACTTGTTCAGTTCCTCCGCCAGACGCCGGTCATCCATCGGGTAGAGCTGCTCGATGCGCAGCAGGGCGACGTTCTCGACCTTCCGCTCGCGCCGTGCCGCGAGCAGGTCGTAGTAGATCTTGCCGGCGCAGGTGACGATGCGGGTGACCTTCTTCGGATCGAACTCGTCGACTTCGCCGATCACTGTCTGGAAGGTACCCTTGGCCAGATCGTCGAACGAACTGGTTGCATCCTTGTTGCGCAACAGCGACTTCGGCGTCATCACGATCAGCGGCTTGCGCTGCTTGCGCAGCATCTGCCGCCGCAGCAGGTGGTAGATCTGCGCCGCATTGGACGGCTGGCAGACCTCCCAGTTGAAGTCGGCCGACAACTGCATGTAGCGTTCGAGCCGCGCCGAGGAATGCTCGGGGCCCTGGCCCTCGTAGCCGTGCGGCAGCAGCAGCACCAGTCCGCAGCCGCGGCCCCACTTGGCCTCGCCGGAGCTCAGAAACTGGTCGATCACCACCTGGGCGCCATTGGCGAAGTCGCCGAACTGCGCTTCCCAGATCACCATCTCGTTCGGGCTGGCCGTGGCAAAACCGTACTCGAATGCCAGCACTGCTTCTTCGGACAACACCGAGTCGAAGCAGTGGAACCAGCCCTGCTTCTCCTGCAAATGCTGTAGCGGCCACCAGGTACCTTCGTCCCACTTCTCGCGGTTCTGGTCGTGGAGCGCCGCGTGGCGGTGGAAAAAAGTACCGCGCCCGACATCCTCGCCGGAGATGCGCACGTTGAAGCCGGCGGCCAGCAGCGTTGCATAGGCCAGGTTTTCGCCCATACCCCAGTCGACCGGCAGCTTGCCCGCACCCATCTGGCGACGGTCGTCGATGATCTTCTGGACGCGCGAGTGCAACACGAAGCTGGGGGGAATCTCGGTCAATTGCTGCGACAGGCGTTGCAGTTCCTTCTTCGAAACCGTGGTGTCACACTTCTCGCTATAGGACACGTTGGTATGCGGCGCCCAGTCGACCCCGGACTTGCTCTGGTAGTTCGAAATCACCGGATCGATCAGGTGGCGCCCCTCGTCAAGGGCCGCGCGATAGTCCTTGATCATGCCTTCGCCATCGTCGGCGCCGATTACACCCTGCGCCGCCAGCTTGTCCGCGTAGAGCTTGCGCGTGCCCGGATGCGCGTTCACCTTCTTGTACATCAGGGGCTGCGTCACCATCGGCTCGTCCTGCTCGTTGTGGCCGAGCTTGCGGAAGCAGATGATATCCACCACGACATCCTTGCCGAACTCCTGGCGGAATTCCATGGCCAGTTGCGTCACGTACGCCACCGCTTCCGGATCGTCGCCATTGACGTGGAAGATCGGCGCCTCGACCATCTTGAAGATGTCGGTGCAGTAGAGCGAGGAGCGGTAGTCGCGCAGGTCGGAGGTGGTGAAACCGATCTGGTTGTTCACGATCAGGTGCACGGTACCGCCCGTGCCGTAGCCGCGCGTCTGCGAGAAGTTGAGCGTCTCCTGGTTGACGCCCTGCCCCGCGACGGCCGCATCGCCGTGGATGAGGACCGGAACCACTTCCTTCTTGCCGGTCGGACCGCGGCGCACCTGCCGTGCATAGACCGAGCCGCACACGACCGGATTGACGATTTCGAGGTGAGACGGATTGAACGCCAGCGTCAGGTGCATCGCCCCTGCGGGAGTGGCGACGTCCGAGGAATAGCCCATGTGGTATTTCACGTCTCCGGCCGAAAGATCCTGCGCCTTCTTGCCCTCGAATTCCTCGAAGAGCATCTTCGGCTGCTTGCCGAGCGTATTGACCAGCACGTTGAGGCGGCCGCGGTGGGCCATGCCGATCACCATTTCCTGGACGCCCAGCGCGCCGCCCGTGCGGATCAGCTGGTCCATGGCGACGATCAGCGATTCGCCGCCTTCGAGCGAAAAGCGCTTCTGGCCGACATAGCGCGTGTGCAGGTAGCGCTCCAGCGTTTCCGCCGCCGTCAGGCGCTCCAGCAAACGCTTCCGCTCTTCGGGCGCGAACGATGGCGTGGCGCGAATCGGCTCCAGCCGGGCCTGGATCCAGCGCTTCTGCGCCACCTCGGAAAGGTACATGTACTCCGAACCGATCGAACCGCAATAGGTCTGGCGCACCGCTTCGAGTATTTCGCGCAGATTCGGCTCGATCGGACAGGCCGCGAAGGAACCGCAGTTGAAACGCTGACCAAGATCGGCCTCCGTGAAGCCGTAGTACGAAGGGTCGAGTTCGACGATCTGCGCCCGCTCGTAACGCTTGAGCGGATCGAGCTGTGCCCAGCGGTTGCCGAGGAAGCGGTAGGCGTTGATCAGTTGCAGCACCCGGACCTGCTTCTCGTTATGCTGGTTGGTCGCCTGCGTCGACGCTTGCAGCGTTCCCTCCTTGGCGCGCTGGGCGAACGATGCGATGACTGGCGCATGCGGTACATCGGGTGCCGAAGATTGCCCGGGACCGGGCAGTGCACCCAGCTTGTCGAAGTAATCGCGCCAGGCCGGCTCTACCGCGCCTGGATTCTCCAGGTAGTGCTCGTACAGTTCCTCGATGAACGGCGCATTGGCACCGAACAGGTAGGAGTTCGCCAACATTTGTCTCATCATGTCATCACCTCTCTTTATGGGGTGAGGCGGAAAAAAGGGGTGGTTACCCACCCCTTCCAGCCCTTATCGTTTGTCCATCGTCGTCACGTCGCGGCGTTCCGCACCGGTGTAGAGCTGACGCGGCCGGCCGATCTTCTGCTCGGGGTCCGAAATCATCTCGTGCCACTGGGCGATCCAGCCGATGGTGCGCGCCATGGCGAAGATGCCGGTGAATAACTTGGTCGGGATGCCGAGCGCGCGCTGCACGATGCCGGAATAGAAATCGACGTTCGGATAGAGCTTCTTCTCGATGAAGTACTCATCTTCGAGCGCGATGCGTTCCAGTTCCAGCGCCAGCTTGAACAGCGGGTCGTCATGCAGCCCCAGTTCATTGAGTACCTCATGACAGGTCTCGCGCATCAGTTTGGCGCGCGGGTCGAAGTTCTTGTACACACGGTGGCCGAAGCCCATCAGCTTGAAGCTGTCGTTCTTGTCCTTGGCCCGCTTGATGTACTCGGGCACGCGCGAAACGTCGCCGATCTCTTCCAGCATCTTCAGGCAGGCTTCGTTGGCGCCGCCGTGGGCCGGGCCCCAAAGGCAGGCGATGCCGGCCGCGATGCAGGCGAAGGGGTTGGCGCCCGACGAGCCGGCCAGGCGAACCGTCGAGGTCGAGGCATTCTGCTCGTGGTCGGCATGCAGGATCAGGATGCGGTCCAGCGCCCGAGACAACACCGGGTTCGGCTTGTAATCCTCGCACGGGTTGGCGAACATCATGTACAGGAAGTTGGTCGAGTAGTCGTAGCTGTTCTTCGGGTACATGAACGGCAGGCCCATGTTGTAGCGATAAGCCATGGCCGTAATGGTGGGCATCTTGGCGATCAGGCGGATCGCCGCGGTCATCCGGTGCTGGGGATTATTGATGTCGGTGGAATCGTGATAGAAGGCCGACAGGCCGCCGACCACGCCGACCAGCACCGCCATCGGGTGCGCATCGCGGCGGAAGCCCTGGAAGAAGCGGGTCAACTGGTCATGCACCATGGTGTGCTGGCGCACGCGCGCTTGCCACTCTTCAAACTGCGTCGTGTTCGGCAGTTCGCCGTTCTTTAGCAGGTAGCAGACCTCCAGGAAATTGCACTTCTCGGCAAGCTGCTCAATGGGGTAACCGCGGTAGTACAACTCACCCTTGTCGCCGTCGATATAGGTGATCGACGACTTGCAGGACGCCGTGGACATGTAGCCCGGGTCGAAGGTGAAGTTGCCGGTCTTCCCATACAGTGGGCGGACGTCGATCACGTCCGGGCCGATGGTTCCGGAATAAACGGGAAGCTCGACGTCCTTGCCGTCGACCGTCAGCTTTGCGATGCGTTGCGAGTTCATATCAGTGCCCCTGTCAGGTTGTTGCTTGCTGGTTGAGGTCTGCATCAACTACGACACAGACGTTCGACCATACTTGTTAACTGCGGATCGTCTGTCCCCGTTCGTCCGCTCACCAGGTACCACAGGTCGTGGTCCTCCATTGCCAGCAGCTTCTCTAGAGCTGCCTCATCGTTGTCGGTCAATTCTTCGCCGCGCGCCCAGAAGCGCTGAAAGACGATGTCCAGTTCCAGCAGCGCACGCCGGCAGTGCCAGCGCAGCCTTTCCAGGCGAACGCGCCGCTGCTCGTCCATGGTTTACACGGCCCTCCGTACCATCATGTCCTTGATCTTGCCGATGGCCTTGGTGGGATTGAGTCCCTTCGGGCAGACATCGACACAGTTCATGATGGTGTGACAGCGGAACAGCCGGTAAGGGTCTTCGAGGTTGTCGAGCCGCTCGCTGGTGGCCTGGTCGCGCGTATCGGCGATGAAGCGGTAGGCCGCCAGCAGACCCGCCGGGCCGACGAACTTGTCCGGGTTCCACCAGAACGACGGGCAGGAAGTCGAACAGCAGGCGCACAGGATGCACTCGTAAAGACCATTCAGCTCCTCGCGGTCCTCCGGCGACTGCAGGCGTTCGCGTTCCGGTGGCGGATCGTTGTTGATCAGGTAGGGCTTGATCGAGTGGTACTGCTTGAAGAACTGCGTCATGTCCACGATCAGGTCGCGGATCACCGGCAGGCCGGGCAGCGGCCGCAGCACGATGGCCTTGCCTTCCGGGAAGGCATTCAGATCGGTCAGGCAGGCCAGTCCGTTGCGGCCGTTGATGTTCAAGGCATCGGAACCGCAAACGCCTTCGCGGCAGGAACGGCGGAAGGCGATCGAGTCGTCCTTGGCCTTGAGCTTCACCAACGCGTCGAGCAGCTTGCGGTCTGTCGAATCGACCTCGACGGCGATGTCCTGCATGTACGGCTTGGCATCCTTGTCCGGATCGTAGCGGTAGATCTTGAATTGGAGCGTGCGCGTAGTCATCGTTCGGATCCTTAGTAGGCGCGCTTCTTGAGAGCGATGGTTTCGACCGTCAGCGGCGTCAGCTTCACCGCCTTGTAGTCGAGGCGGTTGCCTTCCTTGTACCAAAGCGAGTGCTTGAGCCAGTTCTCGTCGTCACGGCCGTTGGGACGTTCCGCCGTATCCGGCGCATCGTCGCGCACGTGGGCGCCGCGGGATTCCTTGCGTGCCTCGGCCGACACCATCGTCGCCACCGCGACCTCGATCAGGTTCTCCAGTTCCAGCGCCTCGACGCGGGCGGTGTTGAAGACCTTGGACTTGTCGGCGATCTCGGTGTTCAGCGCAGACTTCTGCACCTCGCTGATCCGTTCGACACCCTCTTTCAGAAGATCCGCGAAACGGAACACGCCCGCATGCTTCTGCATGGTGCGGCGCATGGCCAATTGCGTCTCGTGTACGTTGGCGCCGCCCGTCTGCGTATCGATGCGATTGACGCGCGCCAGCGCCCGGTCGATCTCGCCTTGCGGCAGCGGCTTGTGCGCCTTGGGCGACTTCTTCAATTCCTCGACGGCCGTCTCGCCGGCCGACTTGCCGAACACCAGCAGGTCGAGCAGCGAGTTGGTGCCGAGGCGGTTGGCGCCGTGCACCGACGCACACGCACACTCGCCGGCGGCGTAGAAGCCGGGCACCACAGCGGCCTTTGAGTTGCCCTGCGGCACCACGACTTGGCCGTAATAGTTGGTCGGAATGCCGCCCATCTGATAGTGCGCGGTCGGCACGACCGGAATCGGCTCTTTGATCGGATCGACGCCCGCGAACTGGATGGCGATCTCGCGGATGCCGGGCAGCCGCTTCATGATGGTCGCCGGATCGAGGTGGGTGATGTCGAGCAGCACGAAATCCTGGTGCGGACCACAGCCGCGACCTTCGTTGATCTCGGTGGTCATCGCACGCGACACCACGTCGCGCGACGCAAGGTCTTTGGCGTTGGGCGCGTAGCGTTCCATGAATCGCTCGCCCTGGCTGTTGCGCAGGATGCCGCCTTCGCCGCGCACGCCCTCGGTAATCAGCACGCCCGCGCCGGCCACGCCGGTCGGGTGGAACTGCCAGAACTCCATGTCTTCCAGCGGAACGCCTGCGCGTGCCGCCATGCCCAGGCCGTCGCCGGTATTGATGAAGGCGTTGGTCGAACTGTAGTAGATGCGCCCGGCGCCGCCAGTGGCAAAGATCGTAACCTTGGAGTGGAAAGCGACGATCTCGCCGGTTTCCATGTCCATCGCGGTAACGCCCAGCACTTCGCCGTCGGCGTCGCGAATCAGGTCCAGCGCCATCCACTCGACGAAGAACTGCGTATTCGCCTTGACGTTGCGCTGGTACATCGCGTGCAGCATCGCGTGACCGGTGCGGTCGGCGGCGGCACAGGAGCGACGCACAGGCTTCTCGCCGAAGTTCGACATGTGGCCGCCGAAGGGACGCTGGTAGATCTTGCCGGCGTCGGTGCGGTCGAACGGCATGCCGTAGTGTTCCAACTCGATGACGCATTCGTTGGCTTTTCGACACATGAACTCGATGGCGTCCTGGTCGCCGAGCCAGTCGGAGCCCTTGACGGTGTCGTACATGTGCCAGTGCCAGTGGTCCTCTTCCGAGTTGCCCAGCGACGCGGCGACGCCGCCTTGGGCGGCAACGGTATGCGAACGGGTCGGGAAAACCTTGGTGAGAACGGCCGTCTTGAAGCCGGACTCGGAAAGCTGGATGGCGGCGCGCAGGCCGGCGCCGCCTGCGCCGACGATGACGGCATCGAAAGTGCGAACGGTGATGCTCACGATCAGAGCCTCCAGATGATCTGCGCGGCCCAGCCGGCGTAACCGACCAGCGCCATGGCGGTCAGCACGTGCAAGGTGAGTCGAATCGCGGTGGGTTTGACGTAGTCCATCCAGATGTCGCGAATGCCGACCCAGGCGTGGTAGCAGAGGCTGACGATGAACAGGAAGGTAAAGAAGCGGACGAAGCCGTTGGCCATGAGATCGCGCCAGCCGTCGTAGCCGTCACCGGCGAACGGCAGCAGAACCGCGATCAGCAGCGTATAGGCAAGCATGAAACCGGCGGTGACGCGTTGCGCCAGCCAGTCCTTGAGCCCGTAATGGGCTCCTACCACGACACGGCTCACCATAGTTTTGCTCCCAGCAATGCGGTCAGCGTCAGGCTGACCACCAGCACGGCGATGGACGACTTGAACGCCTGCGCCTTTTCGATGCCGACGTGCATGTCGAGCAGCAGGATGCGGATGCCCATGCAGAAGTGATGCAGGTAGGCCCAAAGCAAGCCCAGCAGGATCAGCTTGACCAGCGGATGGCCGGCAATCGTCCGGAATGTTGCGTAGCTCTCGGGCGAGTCCAGCGAGAGCCCGAACAGCCAGATCAATAGCGGAAGCATCAGAAACAGGCCAGCTCCGCTGACGCGGTGCAATATTGACACCCAGCCCGGCAGCGGCAGCTTTATTTCAAACAGATTCAGGTACTTCGGCCGTTTTTTTGCCAGCTCAGCCATGATCCCACTCCTTTATTTTGTTACACCGCAGCACATTCTACTTATAAAGCCGCCTGTATCAGACAGAAGCCATTGTTATCGAGGATATCGAGCACAGACCACGGACGATCTCCTCCACCCTAGCCCAATTCGTTCACGTAGCAATGCTCGGCGGTCGAATACAAACCGCGCCGCCACTCCATCGGCCGATCGCCGTAGCTATAGCTGACGCGCTCGACGGAAAGCAGAGGACTACCCTCGCGAACCTTGAGAAGTTCGGCCGCAGTACGATCCGCGGCAACGGCCCGCAGGCGTTCCTCGGCGCGGACCATGCGGGCGCCGAAGCGCGATTCGAAGAGGCCGTACAAGGAACCCTGCCACTCCTTCAAGGTATCGAGCGTCAGCCCGGCGAAGGTATCCCCGCGCAGGTAGATTTCGTCGAGGACTACAGGCTTGCCGGAGAACGCCAGCACGCGCCGGACGATGATGATGGGATCGGCCAACTGGATGCCCAGCATCCGCGCCGCTTCTTGCCCCGCCTTGGCACGCCAGCATTCGAGCGGCATGCTGCGGGATGTCTCGACCTCGCCGTTCAGGCGCTGTAGGCGCAGGAATCGGAAGAAGGCCCGGGGATCGTTGTGCGATGCGACGAAGGTACCCTTGCCCTGGCGACGCAACAGATAGTTTTCGGCAGCCAACTCGTCGACCGCCTTGCGCACCGTGCCCTGACTGACGCCGAAACGTACGGCGAGCTCCGTCTCGCTCGGAATGACGTCTCCTGGACGCCACTCACCGCCATCCAGGGCTTGCAGGATCAGGCCCTTGATCTGACGGTACAGCGGACTGAAGGTGGGGGATTCACTCGCCATGCGGCGCATTGGAACACATTTTTTTTCACTCGTCCATAGTCCATCTTATGTCTTATATCTTTTATCTCATACCTATTGACACACTGCACAACGCCGGACTATGATTTGCGCCGGTGTTCGGTACTGAAGCAAGCGCAGTCATATCGCCCAGCCCGCCACCCCCGACCCCGACTTTGCCGTATCCAGTTTGCTTATCAACCATCCTGCCTAGGAGCTCTCAAATGGCCAAAGCCCCCGTCCGAGTCGCCGTCACCGGCGCCGCCGGCCAAATCGGTTACGCACTGCTGTTCCGTATCGCCAGTGGCGAAATGCTGGGCAAGGACCAGCCCGTCATCCTGCAAATGCTGGAACTGCCGATCGACAAGGCCCAGCAGGCCCTCAAAGGCGTGATGATGGAACTGGAAGATTGCGCGTTCCCGCTGCTGGCGGGCATGGTCGGCACCTCCGACCCGAAGGTCGCCTTCAAGGACGCCCAGCAGGCCCTGCTGGTCGGCGCCAAGCCGCGCGGCCCGGGCATGGAGCGCAAGGACCTGCTGCTCGAGAACGCCAAGATATTCACCGAACAGGGCAAGGCCATCGACGAAGTCGCCGCCCGTGACCTGAAACTGATCGTCGTCGGCAACCCGGCCAACACCAACGCGCTGATCACCATGAACACCGCGAAGAGCCTGCCGAAGACCGCCTTCACCTCGATGATGCGCCTGGACCACAACCGCGCCATTTCGCAACTGGCCACGCGCACCGGCGCCTCGGTCACCGACATCGAGAAGATGGTCGTCTGGGGCAACCACTCGCCTACCATGTATCCGGACATCCGCTTCGCCACCGTCGCCGGCAAGGCCGCGCCGGCGCTGGTCAATGACGAAGCCTGGTACAAGAACGAATACATTCCCAAGGTCGGCAAGCGCGGCGCCGCCATCATCGAAGCGCGCGGCCTCTCCTCCGCCGCCTCGGCCGCCAATGCCGCCATCGACCACATGCGCGACTGGAACATGGGCACCAACGGCAAGTGGGTGACCATGGGCGTCATCTCCGACGGTTCCTACGGCATCCCCGAAGGCATGATCTACGGCATGCCCTGCACCTGCGCCGGCGGCAAGTGGGAAGTGGTCAAGGGCCTCGAAATCGACGCCTTCTCCCGCGAGAAGATGGACTTCACGCTCAAGGAACTCACCGAAGAGCGCGACGGCGTCAAGCACCTGTTCGGCTGACGCACGACGGCGGGCCTGCGATGAGCCTACCCCGTCATCCCGCCGATGTCCTTTATCCGGGCGGCAGGCGCTTCCCGGCGCTGGCCGCCTGCGAGCACTACGCCGGCACCGAGAAGCTGCTGGCCAAGGCGCTCCAGCTGCAGAACGGACTCGGGCCGGTGTTCGACATCACCGGCGACTGCGAGGACGGCGCGCCGGTCGGCGGCGAAACGGCGCATGCCGCAATGATCGCCGCCATCATCGCCGGGCCGGACAACCGCCACTGCCGCATCGGTGCCCGCATCCACGACGTCAGCCACCCTGCGTGGCGCGATGAACTGGAAGCGCTGGTCGCCCATGCCGGCGCGCGCATCGCCTACGTCGTCCTGCCCAAGGCCGAGTGCGCCGACGACGCGCTGACGCAGATTTCCGAACTCGACCAGTTACGCAATCGTCACGGCATCACCCGCGATATCCCCGTGCATGTGCTGATCGAAACGCCCGGCGCGCTGCGCGATGCATGGGAAATCGCACGGCTGCCGCATGTCGAGTCGCTCGATTTCGGCCTGATGGATTTCGTTTCCGCCCATCACGGCGCAATTCCCGCCACGGCGATGCGTTCGCCCGGCCAGTTTTCGCACCCGCTGGTGGCACGCGCGAAAGCCGAGATTTCTGCCGCCGCGCTCGGCAACGGCGTCGTGCCCAGCCACAACGTGACCACCGAAATCCGCGACATCGCGGTCGTGCGCGAAGACGCGCGCCGTGCCCGGCTGGAATTCGGCTACCTGCGCATGTGGAGCATCCATCCGAACCAGATCCAGCCGATCGTCGAAGCGATGCGCCCCGACTTCGCCGATGTCACGGAGGCCGCCGCGATCCTGGTCGCCGCCCAGGATGCCGACTGGGGCCCGATCCAGCGCGAAGGGCGGCTGCACGACCGCGCCTCCTACCGCTATTACTGGGAACTCCTGCAACGGGCACGGTCGACCGGTATGACCGTCACCGAGCCGGCACTCTCCCGCTTCTTCCCCCAACCCCGACACTGACCAACGAGGACACCAACATGCTGGAAGCCTACCGAGCCCATGCCGCCGAGCGCGCCGCCCTCGGCATCCCGCCCCTGCCCCTGACCAAGCAGCAGACCGAGGCGCTGGTCGCCCTGCTCCAGAATCCGCCCAAGGGCGAAGAGGCTTTCCTCGTCGATCTGATCACCCACCGCGTGCCGGCCGGCGTGGACGACGCCGCCAAGGCCAAGGCGGAGTTCCTGGCAAAAGTCAGCCGTGGTGACACGCCATGTGCGCTGCTCTCGCGCGCCAAGGCCACCGAGCTGCTGGGCACCATGCTCGGCGGCTACAACGTCAAGCCGCTGATCGACCTGCTCGACGACAAGGAAGTCGGCGCCGTCGCCGCCACCGGCCTCAAGGGTACGCT
>JAEHDA010000305.1 GCA_016880655.1 Rhodocyclaceae bacterium | reverse complement strand
ACTCTCACCGGCGGTGCGGGCAACGACTTCATCCTTGGCGAGGGCGGCAACGATACGCTGAGCGGTGCGGCCGGAGACGACGTCATCTCCGGTGGCAGCGGCAACGACAGCTTGTCCGGCGGCGACGGCAACGACATCCTGATCGGTGGCTCGGGGACCGACACACTCAACGGCGGACTCGGCGTGGATGTGTTGCGCTGGACCCTGGGTGAAACCGGCACCGACACCGTGCAGAACTTCGGCACTGCGGGTGGGACCGACGCCCTCGACCTTCGCGACCTGCTCGCGGGCGAAGCGCACACCGGTACCAGCGCCGGCAACCTGGCCAGCTATCTGCACTTCGCGTATTCCGGCGGCAACACGACCGTGTCCGTAAACGCAAACGCCTCCGGTGGAGTCGAACAGACCATCACCCTGCAAGGAGTGGACTTGACGCTGGGCGGGACGTTGACCACCGATCAGTTGATAATTCAGGATCTGCTGACCAAGGGCAAGCTGATCACCGACTAGAAAGTCAGCCGTGGTGACACGCCGAGGCCCGCGCTTGCGGGCCTCTTTCTTTGCCGACTAGGAGGCTGGATCCTTGATTGCCGGGCCGGTGGCGCCGTCGAAGCCGACGTCGATCAGCGCCTTGAGTTCTGCTTCGCTGACCACGCCTTCTGCGATTACGGTCAGGTCGATGCCGTGCGCGATGATCGACAGGCCCTGGAGGAAGGTGCGGTTGCTGCCGTCGTCGCCGAGGCCGCGAACGAAGCTGGCGTCGACCTTTATGTAGTCGAGGCCGAGATCGTGGAGCAGGCCGATCTGACTGAAGTGCCGCCCGAAGTGTTCGATGCCGAGACGGCAGCCCGTACCCTTTAGCGCGCCGACGATGTTGCGGAAGGCGTCGAAATGGTTCAGCACGCCGGCTTCGGCAACTTCCAGCCACAGCCGCGAGGCCGCGGCGGGCTGCCTGTGCAGGCGCTCGAGCAACTGGCGGCGGAACTGCTCGTCCTGGATCGAACTGGCTGAAAGGTTGATGGCAAGACCGGGTATGCCGGGGTCGGCAGCAAGCTGGTCGAGTCCGAGCGATACGGCGGTCAGGTCGATCTGCGGCGTGAGCCGGAGCCGCTCGGCCATGGGCAGGAAACGGCCCGCGGGCAGCCACTCGCCGTGTTCGTCCAGCATCAGTCGCAGTGGGCATTCGCGATGGATCAGCCGGCCGTTGAGGTCGGCGACCGGGAACGAGATCAGGCGTACCCAGCGTTGGTCGAGCGCGCGGCGGATGAGTCGCGCCCATTCGTCGCCGCTCTTCGGCGCTTCCTCGTCGGCGATGAAGCGTGCCTCGTGAATGGTGTTGCTGCCTTCTGCTTCGGCCGCTGCCAGCGCCGCGTCCACTTGCGCCAGTACGGCGCCGGCATCGAGGCCGCGGGGATAGCGGCCGTAGCCGATCTGGGCGGTCGGGCCTTCGCCGACAAATGCTTCGCCTTCGCAGATCAGTGCTTCCAGAATGTTTCCGGCGACGACACCGGGAGCGTCTTCCCCCGGAAGCAGCAACGCGTAGTCGGCGCCATTCAGTCTGGCGCCCATGCCGTCGGGATTGATGCCGGCGGCTTTTCCGACCACGCTGCCGATGCGTCGCAGCAGTTCGTCGGTGGACTCCCGACCGATGCCGCGATTGATGTCCACGAGGTTGGCGACGCGGATCAGCAGGAGCGCGCCGCCGTGGGACTCTTCGTCGGCCAGGTCGGCGCGCAAGCGGGCCATGAAGCTGTTGCGGTTGGCCAGTCCGGTCAGCGGATCGCAATTCGCTTCGCGGCGCATGGTTTCCAGGCGAGCGGCTTCGTCCTCGAACATGGCCTTCAGCCGGGTGACGGTGCCATTCATCGCCGTCGCCAGTTGGCGCAGCTCGGGCACCTGCGGTTCGTCGATGGTGACGAAGCGGCGCTCGGTGATGGCCTGCGCCTGTCCGATCACAGCGGCCAGCGGTTTGCGCAGGCGCCCCAGCACCAGCGACCCGAGCGCGCCGCCGATCGCTCCGGCGGCGGCCAGGGCAGCGATCATCTCCCACACGCTTTTCCAGAGTGCGCGGTAGGCGAATCGGCCGTGGCTGACCAGTTCGATGGTGCCGAACTGCTTCCAGCCATTGCTGATCTGCGCGCGGCCGGGACCGGAAACTATCGGCAAGCTGCGGGCGAACCAGGCCGGGACGTCATACTGGTTTGCAGGCGCCAGGCGTTCCACCATGATCTTGCCGAACGGGTCGGTAACGCGGATGAGCTCGTAGTGGCCGCTGTCGAACAGGGCCGAGACTGCGAGCTCGATCGCGACTTCGTCCGGCTCCTGCTGGCTGAGCGACAGCGCGAGTGCTGCTGCGTTGTCCGCGTTCTTGATGCTCAGTTGTTCGGAGAGATAGTTGCGGGCGCTCAGGGTTGACGCCAGCAAACTGCCGAGCAGGGCCAGCAGAGTGCTGAGGATGATGGCGAGCCAGAGCTGTCGGTACATGGACATGGTCAAGTCCCTCTTGAGGATCAGTCGAAGCCTTCTCGGCGGGCGCGTTGCAGCAGATCCTGCCAGCGCGACAGGCGGCCGAGGCCGCCAGCGCTGGGAGCAGTACCGCCATCTGCACCCTGCCAGATGCCTTGACTGTTGAAGCTGAAAACAGGGGTCAGATCCGGCCGCCGCGAGGCGGGCCGGATCTCCGTGATCAGGTTATCCAGAACCAGCGGTTCCGCATTCGGTTCCGGGTAGTAGGCGAGCACCATGTGCGCCTGCTGGAGTGAACTGTTCGACCCGCCGATCTTCGCCTTGACGTATACGAGGCGCAGTTGTTCGTCGGGAACGCCGGCGGCGAGCAGGGTGAAGTACTTGCCGATGGTGAAGTCTTCGCAGTCACCCTTGCCCTTGGCCAGGGTCTCCATCGGTGTTGCCCAATAGTCGCCTTGCCCCCAGGTCTCACGGTCGTCGGCAAAGACAATGCGGCGGTTGAAGAACTCGTTGACGCGCCGCAGCTTGCCTTCGGCACCTGGCAACGCGGTGGCGTCCGCGCCCAGGCGCTGCCAGTCGCGAAAGCTGGCAACTGCCCCCCCCAGCGCCTGCAAGGAGGCGAACAGGCGGTCCACGTCGATGCCGCAGGCGGAATTCACCCCGAGCCACGACGCGATCAGGACGGCGCCGATGCGCCAAGCGTGTCCCGATTGTGAACTTCGTTCACGCTGCCCGGCGCGGACGGCCGTGAACAGCTCCGCGGTTATAATCGCGCGAGAAAGATTTCTGAGGGATATCAAATGGTTTCTCGACGTGCGGCAAGAAGTGTCATGGCGCTTGGTATTGGTCTGGCATCCGTTTGCTCGACTTCCGTGCTTGCGCAACAGGATACCCTCAAATCGGCGGCCCAGAAGGCGGTCCTGAGCAGCCCCGAGGTTCTCCAGAGGTGGCATGCCTACCAGGCGGCGGATAACGAGAAGGATGTCGCGTTTGGCGGCTATCTGCCGCGCGCGGACCTGGCCGCAGGGATCGGCCGCGAATATCGCGATGATCCGATCATGGTCAAGGATTACACCCGCCGCTCGACCACGCTCAGCCTGACGCAGATGCTGTACGACGGCTTCGCCACGCGCAACGAAGTCAAGCGGCTCGATCATGCCCGGCAGGTCCGGTTTTTCGAGTTGCTCGACATATCCGAGACCGTCGCCCTGGAGGCTGCACGAGCCTATGTGGACGTCCTGCGTTTCCGCAAACTGGTTTCGCTCGCCGAGGACAACTACGTTCGCCATCGCGCAGTCTTCGACCAGATTCAGAAGAAGGCGCAGGCCGGTGTCGCGCGCCGGGTCGACCTTGAGCAGGCATCGGGGCGATTGGCGCTTGCCGAAGCCAACCTGCTGACCGAAACATCCAATCTGCACGACGTCAGTGCGCGGTTTCAGCGTCTGGTCGGCGCCGCGCCGGCGAAGGAGCTTGCGGGCGTACCGCCCCTGGGCAGAGGCTTGCCGGGCGACGCGGCCAAGACGCTGCAAGCGGCACTGAATCGAAACCCGGCCATCCAGGGTGCCATCGAAAACGTGCGTGCGGCGGATTCGGCGGTCGACGTGCGCAAGGCGGCCTACCAGCCCCGCTTCGACCTGCGCCTGAAAAACGAGCGCGGCTCGGATCTCAACGGCTACATCGGTTCCACCGACAATAGAACCGCTGAGGTCGTGATGACGTGGAACCTCTTCAACGGCTTGTCCGACCGGGCCCGTGCGCGCCAGTTCGCGGACCAGGCCAATGTCGCCAAGGATATTCGCGACAAGACCTGTCGCGACGTTCGCCAGACGGCGGCCATCGCCCACAACGACACGCGCAAGCTGATCGAGCAATTGACCTACCTGGACCAGCACCAGTTGGCGACGGAAAAGGCGCGCGATGCCTATCGCAAGCAATTCGACATCGGTCAGCGCACTCTGCTGGACCTGCTCGATACCGAGAACGAACTGTTCCAGGCCAAGCGCGCATACGCCAATGCGGATCATGACCTGCTGATCGCCCAGGCGCGCAGCCAGGCCAGCCTCGGCAACCTGCTACAGGCACTGGATCTCGCCCGGGTGGCCCGGGACGAAGTGCCGAATCCGGCCGACTGGCGGGCCGAAGGCGATGCCGCCGAGCACTGCCCACCCGAAGGTCCGATGGTGTTCGCGCCGGACAAGGAGGCGCTCAACGCCCGTGCCGCCGAATTCCTGCGTGAGTCGGCGCCGCCGGTCGACGCGACCGGCGCGGCCAGGTCGACGGCGGCCGACGCGGGCACGGAACGCGAACTGGGGTTGTCTCTGAAGGGTTGGGCGCAGGCCTGGATGACGCGCGATATCGACCGTTACCTCGGGTTCTACGCGCCGACCTTCCAGCCCGCGCAGGGGCGCAGCCTGGCCAGGTGGGAGGCCGATCGCCGGCGCATCATCGGCTCGGCACGAATCGTCAAGCTCGACATTTCCGGCATCAAGGTGACCATGCAGGATCCGGACAACGCGACCACGACTTTCGTTCAGGCCTACCAGTCACCGATGTTCCGCGATGTCGTCACCAAGGGTCTGAATTGGCGCAAGGTCGGCGGCAAGTGGTTGATCGAGCGCGAAGTGCCGAACGAGACGCTGCGGGCGATTTCGACTACCGGCGAGTGAGGCGCCGGTTGCGGACGTGAAAACGCCGCGAGGGTTTCCCCTGGCGGCGTATCACCACGGCTGACTTTTCGCGGAACCTCTCAGGCCATCGCTTCGTAGAGCGGTAGCGTCAGGAACTCCGGGTACTCGTCGGCCAGCGACATCTTCTCGAAGATACCGGCCGCCTGGTCGTAGGTCGCGGTCTTTTCGCCGGCCGCCGAGACGGTCGCCCTGACCTTGGCCAGTTCCTCGGGAATCAGCGCTCCCACCATCTCGGCGGTCACCTTGCGGCCGTCGTCAAGCTTGCCCTTCGGCGAACGCACCCACTGCCAGACCTGCGAGCGGCTGATCTCGGCGGTGGCGGCGTCTTCCATCAGGTTGTGGATCGGCACGCAGCCGTTGCCGGCCAGCCATGAACCGAGGTAATGGATGCCGACGTTGATGTTGTTGCGCAGGCCGGATTCGGTGATGGGCTGCTCGGGCTGAAAGTTGAGCCAGTCCTTCGGGCCGAAGCTGTCGGTACGTTGCTTGTCCCATTGGTTGGGGCGGTCGCCGAGTACCTTGACCATTTCCTCCATGGCGATGGAGACGAGGCCGGGGTGAGCTACCCAGCCGCCGTCGAAGCCGTCGTTGGCGTCGCGCGTCTTGTCGTGGCGGATGCCGGCCAAGGCCTTCTCGTTCGCGGCAGGATCGTTCTTGATGGGGATCAGCGCGCTCATGCCGCCAATGGCCGGCGCGCCGCGCTTGTGGCAGGCCTTCACCAGCGCCAGGGCATAGGCGCGCATGAACGGCACTTCCATGGTGATCGCGCCGCGCTGGGCGAGGCAGAAGTCCCGGTTGCGCTTGAACTTCTTGATGCAGGAGAAGATGTAGTCCCAGCGGCCGGCGTTGAGGCCGGCGCTGTGTGCGCGCAGTTCATAGAGGATCTCTTCCAGCTCGAAGGTGGCCAGGATCGTTTCCACCAGAACGGTGGCCTTGATGGTGCCGCGCGGGATGCCGAGTTCGTCCTGCGCCATGCAGAAGATGTCGTTCCACAGACGCGCTTCCAGATGGCTTTCCATCTTCGGCAGGTAGAAGAAGGGGCCGGCACCGCGCGCCACTTGTTCCCTGGCGTTATGGAAGAACACCAGCGCAAAGTCGAAGATGCCGCCGGAAACGCGCTGCCCGTCGACCAGCACGTGCTTCTCGTCGAGGTGCCAGCCGCGCGGGCGAATCTGGAGCGTGGCGATCTTGTCGTTGAGCTTGTAGACCTTTCCGGCTTCGTTGGTGAACGTCAGCTTGCGGCGGATGGCGTCGTAGAGGTTCACCTGGCCATTGATCTGGTTGAACCAGCTCGGGCTGTTGGAATCCTCGAAGTCGGTCATGTAGGAATCGGCGCCCGAGTTGAAGGCGTTGATGATCATCTTGGCCTCGACCGGGCCGGTGATTTCGACGCGGCGGCATTCGAGTGCCTTCGGCAGCGGCGCGATCTTCCAGTCGCCTTCGCGGACGTGTTTTGTCTCCGGCAGGAAGTCGGGCATCTCGCCGGCATCGATGCGGGCCTGGCGCTCGATGCGCTTCTTGAGCAATTCCTGGCGGCGCGGTTCGAAGGCGCGATGCAACCTGGCGACCAGCGCCAGCGCTTCAGGCGTCAGGATTTCATCGAAGCGGGGATGCAGCGGGGCGTTGATCTGCACGCCGTTGGGGGTTCTCATGTTCATTGGGGACTCCTTGCGTCAGGGCAAAAAGCCGCACCGGCGACCCGGTGCGGCTTCCTTCTCCACTCCCTCTGTACCGAGGGTTCCTCCTCTCAGTGAAACTGTTCCTCTTCGGTCGAACCGGTGAGGGCCGTGACGCTCGACGTGCCGCCCTGGATCACGGTGGTGACGTCGTCGAAGTAGCCCGCGCCGACTTCCTGCTGGTGCGAGACGAAGGTGTAGCCCTTGTCGCGCGCCGCGAACTCCTGCTCCTGCACCATGTTCACGTAGTGCTTCATGCCTTCGCCCCGTGCGTAGGCGTGGGCGAACTGGAAGGTGTTGAACCAGTTGATGTGGATGCCGGCCAGGGTGATGAACTGGTACTTGTATCCCAGCGCCGAAAGCTCTTCCTGGAAGGAGGCTATGGTCTTGTCGTCCAGGTTCTTCTTCCAGTTGAACGACGGTGAGCAGTTGTAGGACAGCAGCTTGCCGGGCGCGGCGGCCTTGACGGCCTGGGCGAATTCGCGGGCGAAGCCGAGGTCCGGCGTACCGGTTTCGCACCACACCAGGTCGGCGTAGGGCGCATAGGCGACGCCGCGGCTGATCGCCTGCTCCAGCCCGTTCTTGACGCGGTAGAAGCCTTCGGCGGTGCGCTCGCCGGTCAGGAAGGGCTTGTCGTTGGCGTCGTGGTCGGAGGTGATCAGGTTGGCGGCCTCGGCGTCGGTGCGGGCCAGGACGATGGTCGGCACGCCCATGACGTCAGCGGCGAAGCGCGCGGCGGTCAGCTTCTCGACGGCTTCCGAGGTCGGCACCAGCACCTTGCCGCCCATGTGACCGCATTTCTTGACGGCAGCGAGCTGGTCTTCGAAGTGCACGCCAGCGGCGCCGGCGACGATCATGTTCTTCATCAGTTCGAAGGCGTTCAGCACGCCGCCGAAGCCGGCTTCGGCATCGGCCACGACGGGCAGGAAGTAGTCGATGAACTCCTTGTCGCCCGGATTGATGCCGCGCGACCACTGGATTTCGTCGGCACGCTGGAAGGTGTTGTTGATGCGGCGGACCATGGTCGGCACCGAGTCGTAGGCGTAGAGCGACTGGTCCGGGTACATGGTTTCGGAGGTGTTGCCGTCGGCGGCGACCTGCCAGCCGGACAGATAGACGGCTTCGAGGCCGGCCTTCGCCTGCTGCATGGCCTGGCCGGCGGTGATGGCGCCGAAGGCATTCACGTAGCCCTTGGCCGCCTCGCCGTTGACCAGCCGCCAGAGCCTTTCAGCGCCTCGCTTGGCAAGCGTGTGCTCGATTTGCAGCGAGCCACGAAGCCGGACGACATCGGCGGCGCTGTAGCCGCGCTTGACGCTCTTCCAGCGGGGATTCTCGGCCCAGTCTTTCTCCAGGGCGGCAATTTGTGCTTGGCGATTGGTCATTTTTTCGTCCTCTGTCAGGTAATCGGGGGGTGCTGTTCAATGCCGTCGAATGGCAGTTGATGGATGACAGTATAGGGAAGATGCCGCATAGCAACAAGTATCTTATATAAGATATGTGAATATATTTTTCAACATAAAAACAAATGCATATTGGCGATATATCGCGATATGAAACGATATTCTTGCTGGTGAAAGTCAGCCGTGGTGATACGCCGAGTCGAGCATCGCCAGCCGGGCGATGTCAGGCCAGAGCGTGGTCGGAAACCAGGAGGCCGTCGGCGTCGGCGTAGAGCCACTCGCCGGGGCGGAAGGACGCGCCCCCAAAGGTGATGGATATACCGGCTTCACCGACGTTCCTCTTGTCGGTTTTCTGCGGGTGAGTGGCAAGTGCCACGACACCGATATCCATCGCGGCGATGGCCGAAGAGTCGCGTATACAGCCATATACGACGATCCCTGCCCAGCTGTTCTTGACGCCGAGGGCGGCAAGCTGGTCGCCGACGAGCGCGCGCCGCAACGAGCCACCGCCGTCGATGACGAGCACGCGGCCCTCGCCAGGTTGCTCCAGCGCCTTGCGAACGAAAGAGTTGTCCTCGAAGAGCTTCAGCGTGGCAATCGGTCCATGGAAGAATGTCCGTCCGCCATAGCTCCGGAACATCGGGGCAACGATGCGTACTCGTCCGGCACGAATCTCTTCTTCATGGCGGTCGCAAAGGTCGGCGGTGGCAAGGGTCATGGAAAGCCTCGGGTCAGGGGAGCGGCAGGTCGCCGGGATGGAATCGGAAGATGCCGGAACGGCGGTCGTCGAAATAGTGCCGGAGCGTCAGGGCGATGGTCCGAAACGCAATTTCGTCCCACGGTATCTCTTCCTCGGTGAATAGTCGGACATCCAGCGTCTCGTCGCCGGCCGAGAAGTCCAGGTCGATCAATGTCGCGCGATAGACCACGTGAACCTGGTTGATGTGCGGTACGGAGATCAGCGTGAACATGTCGCCCAGCGCGATGTTGGCGTTGGCTTCTTCTCGGGTCTCGCGCAAGGCGGCCTGCGCGACGGTCTCGCCGTTTTCCATGAATCCGGCAGGTAGCGTCCACATGCCGTGACGCGGCTCGATCGCCCGTCGGCACAGCAAAATCTTGTCTTCCCATTCGGGCAGCGAGCCCACCACCAGCCGCGGATTCCGGTAATGAATGGAACCGCAGGCATTGCAGACGTGCCTGGGCAAGGTGTCTCCCATGGGAACGCGGAGATTGACCGTTGCACCACAACTGGAGCAGTAGTTGATTGGGGGATCCATGGCGACAGATTGTAATGAACGTCGGCGACCCCTAATAAGTCGAGTGATATTCAATCAGTTACGTTCGATTTGTAAGGTTTTTTGTTACAAGACTGCGCTATCCATTTCTTACAACAGAAACAGTTTTTCGGTGATTCTTTCATTGACGGGCAACCTGAATAATGCCATCACCGTCAAAGCAGCCAGGGCGGGGCTTACAAGGAGTTTCCCGATGAAATCGACTGACACCTACAACGACATAAAGGAAGTCAATCTCGCCTACATGATGCTCGCCCAGAACATGGTGCGCTCCGACAAGGAAGCGGCCATTTTCCGGCTCGGCATCAGCGAGGAGATTGCCGATATCCTCGCGCGGCTTACCCCCGGGCAGGTTCTCAAGATGGCCTCCTCCGAGATGCTGTTGTGCAGTTTCCGATTCGAGGATTCGCTGTTGCTTGACCTGCTTGCCAATCATGAGCGCGACCGTGGCGTCGGCCATGTTCATGCGGCGATTCTTGCCGCCGGCAGGCCCGTCGAAGCTGTAGCCTGAGCGCTGCGGCAAGACAATCACGCGTCGAATCGGAGGTTTTCATGCGCAACAAGTCCGTGATTTCGGAAGCGAGAGATATTCGTCTGGCGATCGAGTTGATCCAGTTGGGAGCCCGACTACAGATGCTGGAAGCCGAGACAAATCTTTCGCGCGAGCGCCTCCTCAAGCTCTACAAGGAGGTGAGGGGTGTATCGCCGCCGAAGGGCATGCTGCCGTTTTCCACCGACTGGTTCATGACTTGGCAGCCGAACGTACACGCGTCGCTGTTCATGGCCTATTACCGTTTCCTCGAGCGGAATACGCGGTTGAGGGGGTTGGAGCTGATCATCAAGGCCTACCGCATGTATCTGGAAAAGGTCAGCCGGGCCGGCATGGATGTCGTGCTTTCGCTTACCCGCGCCTGGACTATGGTGCGCTTCTTCGATGCCAGCATGCTACAGATGGCGACCTGCAAGGAATGCGGTGGCGAATTCGTGGCCCACGCCTACGATCCGATTCGTGGCTACGTCTGCGGTCTGTGCCACATGCCGGCTCGTGCCGGCAAGACCCGGCGTGCCGCCGCCGAAGCCGCCGCGGCCTGACTGCCGAGCGCTCCGCCCGGCAACTGTCCGGGCGGCAGGAAATCTGCGGATTTGGCCTTCCCGCCAGCATTTGAATCCCGATATGATTGCAACCAGCGCGTTCGGAGGCATCCGGACAGGTTGCTTTGATTCCATGCGGGGAGGCTGTCCGTGTTCCTGTTGATCGGTTATGTGGTGATTCTGCTCGCGTCCGTGGGTACGTACGCGGTGCACGGAAGCCTGGCAGCCCTGTTCGTCCCTCTGGAATACCTTGCGATCGTCGGTCTGACCATTGGCGGTTTCGTCGCAGGCAACAGCAGCAAAGCGATCAAGGCGACCGTGGCGGCCTTGCCTTCCGTCCTGAAGGGCTCCCACCTGAGCAAGGCCCTGTATATGGAGCTCCTGGCCATGCTCTACGAGATTCTGGGCAAGGTTCGCAAGGAGGGTCTGATGTCGATCGAGAGCGACATCGAGAACCCGGACAGCAGTCCGATCTTCTCCAAGTTTCCGACTGTCACCCATGATCACCATGTTATGGAGTTCATCACCGACTACCTGCGCATGATGGTTGGCGGAAACCTCAATGCCTTCGAAATCGAGAATCTGATGGACCTCGAGATCGAGACTCACCACCACGAGGCCCATGTTCCAGCTCATGTGATGTCGAAAGTGGCCGACGCCGTACCGGCTTTCGGTATCGTCGTGGCGGTCATGGGTGTGGTCAATGTCATGGGGTCGGTGGGTGAGCCGCCCGCCGTACTCGGCAAGATGATCGGCGGCGCCTTGGTCGGCACCTTCCTCGGAATTCTGGTCTCCTACGGTTTTGTCGCACCGATTGCCGGGCAGCTCGAACAGAAGGCGGAAGAGGGCGGCAAGATCTATCAGTGCATCAAGGCCGTGCTGCTGGCGAGCATGAACGGCTACGCGCCTCAAGTGGCGGTCGAATTTGGCCGCAAGGTTCTGTATTCCGCCGATCGCCCGGGTTTCCTGGAACTGGAAGAAGATCTCAAGGCGCGCAAGGGCAAGTAGCCGGCGATGAGCGACGATAGCCAGCAGCCCATAGTCGTCAAGCGCATCAAGAAGGGTGGCGGTGGCCACCATGGTGGTGCCTGGAAGATTGCCTATGCCGACTTCGTGACGGCCATGATGGCGTTCTTTCTGCTCATGTGGCTGCTGGGCTCGACTACCAAAGGCGACCTGAAAGGGATTGCCGATTACTTCCAGACACCGCTCAAGGTCGCCCTGTTCGGCGGCTCGGGTTCGGGCGATTCCTCATCGGTCGTACAAGGCGGCGGCGAAGACCTCACCCGAACCTATGGTCAGGTAAAAAGGGGTGAAACGGAGGCTGAGAAGAAGACCATCAATCTGCAACGGCTGAAGGAAGACTTTGAGCGCATTGAGAAACAGAAGCTGGAAGCCCTGAAAGGCGAGTTGGAAGCCATGATCGAGGCAACTCCAGCGCTGAAGCAGTTCAAGAACCAGTTGTTGCTCGATCTGACTACCGAAGGTCTGCGTGTTCAGATCGTCGACGAGAAGAATCGCCCGATGTTCGACTCGGCAAGTTCGGAACTCAAGCCTTACACTCGCGATATCCTCAGGGAAATCGGCAAGGCGCTGAACAAGGTCGAGAACCGCATCAGCCTGACCGGGCATACCGACGCGACGCCATACGCAGGGGGCGACCGCGGCTTCGGCAACTGGGAGCTCTCGACCAATCGCGCCAACGCATCGCGCCGCGAATTGGTCGCGGGCGGCATGGCCGACAGCAAGATGATCCGTGTCGTCGGACTGGCCTCTACGGTTTTGTATGACAAGACGGATCCATACGGTGCGATCAATCGCCGCATCGGCGTCGTGGTACTCAATAAGCGGACCGAGGAAGCCATTCTTCGCGACGGCAGTATCGTCGAAGGGGAAGAGGCCGTGAATGCAGCGGGCCTGGTAGCGGACAAGATGCCGACGGCACCCGATACCGGCGAGAACGTCCGACCATAGCGCGTCCAGTTGGATGACTGCTGCGACTGATCGCGAGTTCGAATTTACCCAGGCGGATTTCGAGCGCATTCGCCAATTGATCAGGGCGCACGCGGGAATTGCGCTTGCCCCGGCCAAGCAGGATATGGTCTATTCGCGTCTGGCACGGCGCCTGCGCGCGCTCGGCTTGGCGCGATTCGACGACTACTTGCAACGACTCGATCGCGGCGACAAGCTGGAATGGGAGACCTTCATCAACTCCCTGACCACCAACCTCACTGCGTTTTTCCGCGAGGCGCATCATTTCGAACTATTCGCCCGACAGGCGCGAGATAGCGGGCAACGCCCCTTTCGTGTCTGGTGCGCAGCGGCTTCCACAGGCGAAGAGCCATACTCACTGGCAATCGCCGCCTGTGAAGCTTTTGATACCCTGACTCCTCCCGTACAGATCATTGCCAGCGACATCGACACCAACGTACTGGCGTCCGCAAGTCGCGGCGTATACGCGCACGACCGTATCGAGCGACTCTCCGCTGAGCGGGTGCGCCGATTTTTTGCCATCGACAAGGCGACAGAGCCCGGCAACGTGCGGATTCGCCCTGAACTTCAGCGGCTGGTCTCGTTTTCGCGGATCAATCTGCTGGACTCCACTTGGCCTTTACACGGACCATTGGATGCAATCTTCTGTCGTAATGTGATGATTTACTTCGACAAGCCGACCCAGTACCAGATACTCAAGAAGTTCAAGCCGCTGTTGCGGAGCGACGGCCTCCTCTATGCGGGCCATTCCGAGAGCTTTCTCCACGCGGCAGACCTGTTCCGCCCGCTCGGCCGTACGGTTTATGAGCGCAGCGACCGGTTGGCTGTCGCCACGCGGTCGGGGTGATCTTGGGTTGTAGTTCAAATGCATGATCGTCCGGTGAGCAGCAGGTCCACTTCGGAGGCGGCGTCCGGGAAGCTGTCACAGCGACTGGTCGGTTCCCACGTGGTTGCCATTGGCGCGTCGACTGGTGGAACCGAGGCTATCCGCGAGGTGCTCGGCAGATTGCCGCCGGAAATGCCGCCCATCGTCATGGTTCAGCACATGCCAGAGTCGTTTACCGGGTCGTTCGCCCGCCGGCTGGACTCGCTTACCGCGCTGTCGGTCGTCGAGGCGCAGGGCGGGGAACTGCTGCGTCCGGGGCGAGTGTACCTGGCGCCGGGGCATTCACACATGCTGATTCGGCGGGTCGCAGGAGGCTTTGGGATCGAGCTGTCGCGCGCCGAGCCGGTAAATCGTCACCGCCCGGCAGTAGATGTTCTGTTCAATTCCGTAGCCTCGGAAGCAGCGACCAATGCCACCGGGATCATCCTGACCGGCATGGGCAAGGACGGAGCGCGGGGCTTGTTGGCAATGCGCAAAGCGGGTGCATGGACGATTGGTCAGGACGAGGCGACTTGCGTCGTATATGGCATGCCCCGCGAGGCCGTCGCGCTGGGCGGGGTAGCCGAGGTGGCGGCGCTGGCGGACATAGCTTCGCGTTTGCTCGCGCGCTTTCGGCGGCTCGACAACGGAAGTTGAGGTCGCCGTCGTTCAGCGATGCGGACGCGTATTGCGGGATTTCGATGTGCGTTGGCAAGGGAGCTTCGCAAGCCGAAATTCACGTACCATTGCTGATATCGGCGGTCATAGAGACCGCCGGCCCAGGAAGACGAGGTTTTCCAATGTCTGATCTGCTCAAGAACATCGATGCCCGGACCCGGCTGGCGGGAACGAACAAGCTCGAGATATTGCTTTTTTCACTGGGAACGGACGCGCGCACCGGCCGGCACGAAACCTTTGGCATTAACGTCTTCAAGGTGCGTGAGGTAATGCGCACACCTGCGATTACCGCGGCCCCCGACATGCCCCCAGCCGTGAAGGGGATGGTGTCGCTCCGCGGCGCTCTTGTGCCGGTGGTCGATCTGGCCGAATACGCGGGTGTTCAGCCCGACTCACCACGCGACATCATGATTGTTACCGAGTACAACGGGCACACGCAGGGTTT
>JAEHDA010000050.1 GCA_016880655.1 Rhodocyclaceae bacterium | reverse complement strand
GGTGAGATCCTCGACGTCGGTAACCCGGACGGTGTGTTCGCGCCGTTCCGCCCAGATGATGATGAAGGCGCCGACGATGAAGGCTACCGCCACCGGCACCGGCTGAAACAGGTGGGCCTTGATGAGTTTGCCGAACATTAGGCCGAGGATGGCCAGCGGCAGGAAGGCGATGAACAGGTTGAGGACGAAGCGTTGCGCCACGGCGTCTTGGGTCAGGCCGCCGAGCACCCTGGCGATCCGGGCACGGTATTCCCAGCATACGGCCAGGATCGCGCCGGACTGGATGACGATTTCGAACAACTTGCCACGTTCGTCATTAAAATGGAGCAAATCACCGGCCAGGATCAGGTGACCGGTGCTGGAAACGGGCAAGAATTCCGTCAGGCCCTCGACGATGCCGAGAATCGTGGCGTGCAGCAGAAGAATGGGATCCATCGTGGCGCGGGAAGGCGAATGGGGGCTGCCGAAAAGGCGGCCGAGTTTAGCATGAGGGTGATGGCCGGCCGGCAAAGGGGCTTGTTGTGCTGAAGAAGATCCGCATCGATGACCTGCGGCTGGGCATGCACATCCACGAGTTCTGCGGTTCGTGGATGGAACATCCATTCTGGCGCACCAACTTCGTGGTCGATGATCCCGAGGACATCCGCCGCGTCGCCGAGAGCGGCATCCACGAACTCTGGATCGACATCGCCAAGGGCGTCGACATCGTGGCCAGCGGGTCCGTGGTCTCGGTCGAGGAATCCGAAGTGGCGGTCACCGAAGCGCTGATCGCTGCGGCCAACCGTGAGGAGCCGCCGACGCAGGTATCCATGGCCGAAGAGGTCAAACGGGCGGCGCGAATCTGCGCCAAGTCCAAGCAGGCCGTGGTGTCGATGTTCCAGGAAGCCCGCATGGGCAAGGCCATCAATGCCGAGGCGGCCGGGGAGATGGTCGACGAAATATCGTCTTCGGTCATGCGCAATCCGCGCGCGCTGATCAGCCTGGCGCGGCTGAAAAATGCCGACGATTACACCTACATGCACTCCGTTGCGGTGTGCGCGCTGATGGTCGCCTTGTCCCGGCAATTGGGTTTCGGCGAAAGCGAAACGCGCGAAGCCGGCATGGCCGGGCTGCTGCACGACCTGGGCAAGGCGTTGACACCGGCCGAGGTACTCAACAAGCCAGGCAAGCTTACCGATGCCGAGTTCGTCATCATGAAACAGCATCCCGTCGACGGTCATCGGCTGCTTGCCGAGGCGGCCGCCGTGGGCGGCATTCCGCTCGACGTCTGCCTGCACCATCACGAGAAGATGGATGGCTCGGGCTATCCGGACCGCCTGCCCGGTGAGCAGATCACGCTGTTTTCACGGATGGGGGCGATCTGCGACGTCTACGACGCGATCACCTCCAACCGCCCGTACAAGTCCGGCTGGGATCCGGCCGAATCGATCCGCAAGATGGCCGAATGGTGCAAGGGCCATTTCGACGAGCGCATCTTCCAGGCTTTCGTCAGGAGCGTCGGCATTTATCCGATCGGTTCCTTCGTGCGTCTCGAGTCGGGGCGGCTCGGCGTCGTCGTCGGGCAAGCCGACAAATCACTGCTGGCACCGATGGTCAAGGTCTTCTTCTCGGCCCGCGCTCAGACCTACATCCCGCCGGAAGTCGTCGACCTCGGTCGGCCGGGCGCGACGGACAGGATCATCGGTCGCGAGGATGCGGCCAAGTGGGGCATCAAGGACGTGGACCGTTACTGGGCCGCCTAGGCGGCCCGCTGCGGCCGGCTACTTCCTGCGGCCGTAATAGGCAGTGAAGCTGGCCTGGCCGATCGCGTTGGCATTGATCATATAGCCGACCAACGCGCCGCTGGCGTCGGGCGCCACGTCCAGCTTGTCGACCCCGAGCGCATAGACGGTGAACACATAGCGATGCGGCTTGTGGCCGACCGGCGGGCAGGGGCCTCCCCAGCCGGGCGTGCCGAAATCGGTGCGGGTCTGCACTGCGGCCTTCGGCATCTTCGCCGCCGCCGGGTCGCCTGCGCCCTGTTGCAGGCCGATGGTGTCGGCCGGAATGTTGATCACCAGCCAGTGCCACCAGCCGCTGCCGCCCGTCGGCGCATCGGGGTCATGCACCGTCAGCGCGAAACTCTTCGCGCCTTTGGGCGGGCTCATCCAGACCAGGGCCGGCGATACGTTGTCGCCCTGGCAACCGAAACCGTTGAAGACGTACTTCTCCGCGATGGGCCGGCGGGCGTTGACGTCCGGGCTGCCGAGCGAGAAACCATCGGCGCGGGCGGCCAACGAAAGAAAGATGCCGACGACGGCGACGATGATGGTCTTGCGCATGACGAGCTCCTTGGCTTCGACAGGTTGTGGGGTGAGATTACCGGCAATACGTGGCGACGCGCTGGTTGGCGGCTTCGCGGACGGCCTGGCGCTGGCCGTCGTCCATGTACTCGCGCTCGCCATCGCCGCCGACGCGATAGATCGGCCGTTCCCGATCCAGCGTATCGAGCGCATTCCTGGCGGCCAGGCAGCGCTGATTCGCTTCCTGCTGGTTCTTGGAGGATTCCTGTACCTTGTCGCGGGCCAGCTGGCGGCGCTCGTTGGAAAGCTGCAACTGCTGCTGCCAATTGCCGGTCGAGCCGCTGGCGGCAGGCTCGGCAGACGATTGGGCGTTGAGCTTTTCCGCCTTCTTGCCGGTTGGCGGCGTGCTGCCGAAATGGGTGCGCCCCTGATCGTCAACCCACTTGTAAACGCCTTCCGCGCCGGCCGGGCCGGCCAGCAGCGCGAGTGCGACGGGAACTGCGGCCAGATATCGGCGTGTCACCATGGCTGACTTTCAGGACTTCTGATAGATCTCGGCGCCCTGCTTGACGAACTCCACCGCCTTTTCCTTCATGCCTTCTTCCAGCGCGGCCTGTTCGGAGAGATGGTGGCTGGCGGCGAAGTCGCGCACGTCCTGGCTGATCTTCATCGAGCAAAAATGTGGCCCGCACATGGAGCAGAAATGCGCCTGCTTGGCGGCATGCTGGGGCAGCGTTTCGTCGTGGAACTCCCGCGCCTTGTCGGGGTCGAGGCCGAGGTTGAACTGGTCCTCCCAGCGGAACTCGAAGCGCGCCTTGGACAGCGCGTTGTCGCGCGCCTGCGCGCCGGGGTGGCCCTTGGCCAGGTCGGCGGCGTGGGCGGCGATCTTGTAGGCCATGATGCCGTCCTTGACGTCGTTCTTGTCGGGCAGGCCGAGGTGCTCCTTCGGCGTGACATAGCAGAGCATGGCCGTGCCGTACCAGCCGATCATCGCGGCGCCGATGGCGCTGGTGATGTGGTCGTAGCCGGGGGCGATGTCGGTGGTGAGCGGGCCGAGCGTGTAGAACGGCGCTTCCTTGC
>JAEHDA010000304.1 GCA_016880655.1 Rhodocyclaceae bacterium | reverse complement strand
TGCCGTTTCGGCACCCAGCGCTCGATGGACATGGGGGTGAAACTCGAGAAGATGCTGTTCGGCATGTGGGCGCCGCACAAGGTCAAGCTGGCCGTGAGCGGCTGTCCGCGCAACTGCGCCGAGGCCGGCATCAAGGACGTCGGCATCATCGGTGTCGATTCCGGCTACGAGCTTTACGTTGCCGGCAACGGCGGCATCAAGACCGAGGTTGCGCATTTCCTGTGCAAGGTGAAGAACGACGACGAAGTGAAGGAGGTGTCGGGGGCATTCCTGCAGCTCTATCGCGAAGAAGCCTATTACCTGGAACGCACCTGCCACTATGTGGCCCGCGTCGGCCTGGACTTCGTGAAGAAGCGCGTGGTCGACGACCCCGAAAATCGCCAGCGCCTGTACGAGCGGCTGCTCTACGCGCTGGAGGGCTATGAGGATCCCTGGGCCGCCGCGGCGAGCAAGGCCGAGATCCGGCGCGAATACGAGAAACTGGAGGCATGATGGCTGATTGGAAGAGTATTTGTGCGCTGGACGAGATTCCGCGCCAGGGCAGTCGCGTGGTGACGCACGCGCAAGGCGACATTGCCGTGTTCCGCACGGCCGACGACGAGATTTTCGCCGTGCGCGACAGGTGTCCGCACAAGGGCGGTCCGCTGTCGCAGGGCATCGTCGCCGGCAAGGTGGTCACCTGCCCGATGCATTCGTGGAAGATCGACCTGGCCACGGGCGAAGCCGTGGCGCCGGACCAAGGCTGTGCCCGCACGATCGAGTCCAGGGTCGAGGCAGGCCGGGTATTGCTCGCTCTCTGACAGCCATGCACGTTCGCACGCCCTGTCCCTACTGCGGCACGGGCTGCGGTGTGGTGGCGACCGTGCAGGATGGCCGCATCGTCAGGATCGAAGGCGACGAGACGCATCCCGCGAATGCTGGCCGCCTGTGCAGCAAGGGTGCGACGCTCGACCTGACGACGCTGACGACGACGCGCGCATTGCATCCGGAACTGCGCACGGACAAGAGTCAGCCGCGGCGACACGCCACCTGGGACGAGGCGCTCGACCACGCCGCCGAGCGCTTCGCCGCCATCATCCGCGAGCACGGCCCGGACGCCGTCGCCTTCTACGTCTCCGGCCAGTTGCTGACCGAGGACTACTTCGTCTTCAACAAGCTGGCGCGGGCACTGGTCGGCACCAACAATATCGACTCCAACTCGCGGCTGTGCATGTCGTCGGCCGTGTCGGCATACAAGCGCACGCTGGGCGCCGACGCGCCGCCGTGTAGTTACGAAGACATCGATCTCGCCGACTGCATCCTGATCGCCGGCGCCAACCCGGCCTATGCGCACCCGATCGTCTTCCGCCGGGTGATGGACGCCAAGGCCGCCAACCCGGACCTGAAGCTGGTCGTCATCGACCCGCGCGCTACCGACACGGCTGCCGCGGCCGACCTGCACCTCGCCATCGAGCCGGGCACCGACACGATCCTGCTCGGCGCCATGCTGCACGTGCTCGCCCGGGACGGTCATGTCGACCGCCGCTTCATCGACGCGCACACGACCGGATTCGAGGCGGCTCGCGATGCCGTGCGCGAACTGACGCCCGACGCCGCTGCCCGCGTCTGCGGCGTAAAGCCGGAAGACATCGCTACCGCCGCGCGCTGGTTCGGCCGGTCGAAGTCGGCACTGTCGCTCTGGTGCCAGGGCCTCAACCAGTCGCATCACGGTACCGACAATGGCGCGGCGCTGATCCACCTGCATCTCGCCACCGGCCAGATCGGCAAGCCGGGCGCCGGCCCGTTTTCGCTCACCGGCCAGCCGAACGCCATGGGTGGTCGCGAGACCGGCACCATGGCGACGCTGCTGCCGGGCCATCGCGACCCGGCGAACGATGCGGATCGCGCCGAGGTCGCGCAGTTCTGGAACGTGCCGGCGCTGTCCGGGCGCCCCGGCAAGACGGCGGTGGAGATGTTCGACGCGCTTGGCAGGCGCGAGATCAAGGCGATCTGGATCGCGTGCACCAATCCGGCCCAATCGCTGCCCGACCAGGCGAGAGTGCGCGAAGCACTGAGCCAGGCGGAGTTC
Organism: Rhodocyclaceae bacterium; assembly: GCA_016880655.1. GTDB lineage: Bacteria > Pseudomonadota > Gammaproteobacteria > Burkholderiales > Rhodocyclaceae > Fen-999. Next base: position 554 of record JAEHDA010000304.1, on the reverse strand, counting down.
GTCGTCGTTCAGGAAGCCTACGTCGATACCGAGACGGCAGCCTACGCCGACCTGCTGCTGCCGGCGGCCACCTGGGGCGAGAAGGATGGCACCGTCACCAATTCGGAACGCCGCATCTCGCGCGTGCGCGCCGTGGTGAGGCCGCCCGGCGAGGCCCGGGCGGACTGGCGGATCGCGCAGGAGTTCGCACTGCGGCTCGGCGCGAAAGTCAGCCGTGGCGACACGCCGGGTCTGTTTGCCTTCGACGGACCCGCGGCCATCTTTGCCGAGCACGCGCGATTGACCGCCGGGCGCGACCTCGATATCTCCGGCCTGGGTTACGAGATCCTGGAGCGCGATGGGCCGCAGCAATGGCCCTACCCGCAAGGCGCAAGCGCCGGTACGGCGCGGCTCTACGAGGACAGGCGTTTCGCCACGGCTGATTTTCGTGCCCGCTTCGTCGACATCCGGCATGCCACGGTGGCGGAAGCTACCGATGCGCGCCATTCGCTGCATCTCAACACCGGCCGGCTGCGCGACCAGTGGCACGGCATGAGCCGCACGGGTCTGGCGGC